>DAOVHN010000726.1 GCA_030671915.1 Pseudomonadota bacterium | reverse complement strand
CCAGCGGTCCTGGCGGATCGGGAATATCTGCTGGTCGGTGTTATAGCCCGTCTTGAACTGGCCTGCTTCGCGGTAGAACATTGCGTCAGACCCTCTCGATAATCTTTTCGCCGAACAGGCCTTGCGGCCGAATCAGCAGGAAGGCCAGTGCCAGCATATAGGCGAACCAGTTCTCGATGGCGCCGCCCAGAAGAGGTCCCCAATAGATTTCGGCCAATTTTTCGCCAACGCCAATGATCAGCCCGCCGACGATGGCGCCGGGGATGGAGGTGAAGCCGCCCAGTATCAGTACAGGCAGCGCTTTCAGCGCGATCAACGACAGCGAGAACTGCACGCCCGACTTGCTGCCCCACATGATGCCCGCGACCAGCGCCACGAGGCCGGCAACCGACCAGACGATGACCCAGATGGTCCTTAGCGATATGCCGACCGACAAGGCCGCCTGATGGTCGTCGGCCACCGCGCGCAGCGCCCGGCCGATACGCGTCTTGTTGAAAAAGATCGCCAGCACAGTCACCAGAATCGCCGCGGTGATCGCGGCCACGATTTCCAGTTTTTCGATGTAAAGGCCGTAATCGTCCAGCAGCCAGCCCAACGCGCCTTGCGGGATGCCGATTTCCAGCACCTTGACGTCCGACCCCCACATGATATCGCCGATGCCCTCCAGCACATATGCCAGACCGATGGTCGACATGAACAGGATGATCGGATCCTGGTTCACCAGATGCTGCAGCACCAGCCGCTCAATCAGCCAGGCCAGAACGATCATCACCCCGATGGTCATGACGATCGCGACCCATGCAGGCACGCCTAATTTCTCCATCAGGCCGACCAGCGTCAAAGCCGCGAAGAGCGCCAGAACGCCTTGCGCGAAGTTAAAGACGCCGGACGCCTTGAAGATCAGTACGAAACCCAGCGCGACGAGCGCATACATTACGCCCGCCATCAGGCCGCTGACCGTTGCTTCCAGCAGGAACAGCGGCGACTCGTACATCTGAACGAAGGGGTCGACAAATACGTTGTATAATATGTCCATCGTCGACCTCGCCCTATTCGTGCGGAACGCCGAGATAGGCGTCGATCACATCCTGGTTGCCGCGCACCTCGTCGGGCGTGCCGTCGGCCAGCTTGCGGCCGTAATCCAGCACCACCACGCGGTCCGAAATGTCCATCACCACGCCCATGTCATGCTCGATCAGCGCGATGGTGGTGCCAAACTGCTCGTTCACGTCGAGGATGAAGCGGCACATGTCCTCCTTCTCCTCGACATTCATGCCGGCCATCGGTTCGTCCAGCAGTAGCAGTTCCGGCTCCATCGCCAGCGCGCGGGCCAGCTCGACGCGCTTCTGCAGGCCATAGGGCAAGCGGCCCACCGGCGTGCGCCGGATCGCCTGGATCTCAAGAAAATCGATGATTTCCTCGACGCGGCGGCGGTGCTCCATTTCTTCCGTCCGCGCCGGTCCGAAATACAGCATCTGCCACAGGATGTTCCTGTGCATGCGCAGATTACGCCCGGTCATGATGTTGTCCAGCGTCGACATGCCCTTGAACAGGGCGACGTTCTGGAAGGTCCGCGCGATGCCCTGCTTGGCCGCGCGATGCGGGCGCATCGCCTTGCGCACCTCGCCCTTGAAGGTGATGGTGCCTTCCTGCGGGTGATAGAAGCCGTTGAT
>DAOVHN010000429.1 GCA_030671915.1 Pseudomonadota bacterium | reverse complement strand
GCAACCCAGATGCTGGAATCGATGATCGACGCCCCGACGCCGACCCGCGCGGAAGCCTCCGACGTCGCGACCGCGGTCTATGACGGCGCCGACGCCGTGATGCTGTCGGCGGAGACGGCGGCCGGCAAATACCCCGTCCAGGCGGCGGCCATGATGGACCGCATCATCGCACGGGTGGAACAGGACCCGCTCTACTGGAAATTCATCGAGGCCGAACGGGTCGAGCCCGAGGCGACCGCAGCCGACGCAATCAGCGCCGCGGCGCGCCAAGTCGCCCACACGCTGTCGGCCAAGGCGGTAGTGACCTATACGACATCAGGGTCGACCTCGCTACGCATCGCGCGCGAACGGCCGAAAGTGCCGATCCTCAGCCTGACGCCGAAGCTGGAAACGGCGCGCAAGCTGGCGATCGTCTGGGGCGTTCATTCCGTCCATACGGCGGATGCCCGCAGTTTCGACGACATGGAAAAGAAGGCGTCGGCGGCCGCAATAGCCGACAATTGCGCCAAACATGGCGAGCGCATCGTCATCACCGCCGGCGTCCCCTTCGGCACCCCGGGCGCGACCAATATTCTGAGGATTGCGCGGGTCAGGAAAGATTAGAGCGGGATTCCTTCGGTCTCCTCGATCAGTTCCTCCACCCGGCGGCGGATGGATTCCATGTTGGGATGGATTCCCAGCGCGGCGCGGAAGGCCTTTACCGCAGCCTCTTTCCGGTCCATGGCGTCGTATATAAGGCCTAGCCCCGACAGCGCCCCGAAGTGGCGTTCTTCAAGCGTCAGCGTTCGCTGGATATCGGCCACCGACCCGTCGAAATTGCCCATCACGTAATGCAGGGTCGCTCGCTTGTTCCAGCCTTCGGCGAATTCTGGCTCGATCTCGACGAGGGCGTTGAAATTGACCAGCGCCTTTTCATTCTCGCCGTCATTCATATATTGCACGCCCTGACGGAACAGCACGCCGCCACCGGCCGTGTTCGCCTTCGACCATATGTGCCAGATATTGATTTCTATCTCATGCGCGGCCGCGAAATCCGGCGCAACCTTCAGCTTTTCGAACAGCGGACTGAGTCGCGGATCGTTCTGGTCCGCCATGGCCGGCGAGGCGAACACAATGAAAAGCAACGTCAACATGGCGCACGGATGCATAGTCTTCATAATGTAATTATGGTACCCGATTGTCGTACAGGCAATGCCGTCGCGGGAATTGCCGGTTGGGGATATAACGTTACTGATCAGGATTTGAAGAACAGCGGTCCATGTCGGCGGAAGATTATTTCTCGAAAACCTATCAGGTCGCGCGGGCGAAGTACCTGGCGGCCTGCCGCGAACTGCGGCTCCAGCCGACGGGGTTTCGCGCGCCAGACGGACCGCAGGAGCCGGAGCCCCCACTGGTCGACTGTCTGCGTCTCGGCAACCCTTCAGCGAGCCACCTGCTGGTGATCTGCGGCGGCGATAGAAAGATCGACGCGCTGTGCTGCTCAGGCATAGAGACCGGATGGCTGAGTGAGTTCGGCAAGGCCAACCTGCCCGCCGATACGGCCATACTGCTGCTGCATCACGGCGCCGCGCCGGCAACCGGCGGCGAAGTCCCCGGCGCCGGGGCCCCGCCGCCGCAATGGGAAGACGATATCCTTGCCAAGGTCGAGGAGCGCTACGCCGAATATGCCCGCCAGCAAGGCATCGATTCGACAGGCGCACCGCTGGACAGACCGGCCGACGGCGACGTGTCTGGATATCCCGGCCAAGTGCTGGACTTGCTGGCCCACGCCATGGGCCCGGCCGCGGACGGCAAGATCGTTTTCATCGAGATCCGGGTCGGAACGGGACCTTGGGGAGAAGCCGAAATGACGCCACACCACCCGTTGAACAGCGCCGGCGCAAGGCGTGTCCGGAAATGGTTCTCCCTGCCTGCCCCCCCCGAGGACGACCTCCAGGAAATCCGCGAACTGGACAGCCTGGGCGCTGGTTTGCGCCGGCGTTTTCCGCAGGCCGACATTACCGCAGCCAGCGCTTCCTTCGGCACCTATTCGATGAAATCGGTGCTGGAAAACCTGGCGGCCCGGCCCGAAGGCCGGTCAATACCGGAAACCGGAGCGATGGTTTACCCGGAAGATCCGGAATGGCGCGACGCGGTGTGGCGGAGCGCGATCGTGGTGATCCAGCGCGTCCTCACCCGCCTGCATGCGGAATAAAGGTTACCCGGCCGCCATCGTCGAGGCGCCGAGCGCCGCCACCGGGCCCAGATCGTGGCCATGCAGCGCCGGCGGTAGCGGCCCGCCGGTGGCCCAGTCCAGCAGCTCGACCGTATGCACGACGGGGCGCTCGGTCCCACTGGAAATCTGCTCCATGCAGCCAATATTGCCGGCCGCGATCACCGGCGCGCCGGTGGCGTCGATATTGCGGATCTTGCGGTCGCGCAGGCTTGTGGCGAGCTCCGGCTGCATGATGTTGTAGGTTCCCGCGGAGCCGCAGCACAAATGCCCCTCGGCAATCTCCCGCACCTCAAAGCCGGCCTGGGCAAGCAATGCCCTGGGCTGGCTGGTGATCTTCTGCCCGTGCTGCATCGAACAGGCGGAATGATAGGCGACGGGGAAGGCGCCCGGCCTGACGCTCTCGTTCAGGCCGATCTCGGCCAGATATTCGGTTATGTCGCGCGTGATCGAGGAAACGGTTTGTGCATCCTCGGCCAGCGTCTTGTCCTTGCGGAACATGAAGCCGTAATCCTTGACCTGTGTGCCGCAGCCGCTGGTATTGATGATGATCGCGTCCAGGCCGTTGCGGCGTTTCTCGCGCATCCAGCTTTCGATATTGGCGCCGGCCTGGCCATGGGATTCGGCGGTGCGTCCCATGTGATGGACCAACGCGCCGCAACATCCCTGGCCACGCGGGATCACCACCTCGATCCCATGCCGGGTCAGCAGGCGCACGGTCGCCTCGTTGATCGCCGGGTTCAGCACCTTCTGGGCACAGCCGGTCATCAGCGCCACGCGCCCGCGCCGGGCGCCGCGCACCGGGAAGACTTGCGGCCTGTCCACCGGCGAAGGCCCACTCAGCCGCTTCGGCGCCAGCGCCATCATCGCACCCAGCCGCCCGGGCATGAGTTTACGGAACGGTCGGCCCAGCAGGGCGCCAATCAGCGCGATCCGGAACAGGGAAGGACGCGGCAGCAGCAGCGCCAGCATGGACCGCAGCAGGCGCTC
>DAOVHN010000439.1 GCA_030671915.1 Pseudomonadota bacterium | reverse complement strand
CTCGCCGCTTATGAGGCAAAAATCCGCCCGCCGGTTTGCGTAACCTACAGGACCAACAAGGTCTGCGGCATGGGGCCGCCAAGTTCCGGCGGGCTGACCATCGGCATGATCTTGGGCATTCTGCAAAATTTCGAAATCGGCAAACTGCCGCCGGGTTCCGTCGATGCCGAGCATATGTACATCGAGGCGGCGCGCCTGGCCTATGCCGACCGGGCGCTTTACATGGCGGATTCCGATTTCGTGGACGTGCCGGTCAAGGGCCTGCTGGATCCGGATTACCTCAAGGAGCGCGGCGGCCTGATCGACGGCGAGAATTCGATGGGTAAGGCCGCCGCCGGGGCGCCGCCGGAAAAGAAAACCGAACTGCGCAGCCCTGGCGACGCGCTGGAGATTCCCTCCACCAGCCATTTCAGCATCGTCGATGCCAAGGGCAACGCGGTCTCCATGACGACCTCGGTCGAAAGCGCCTTCGGGTCGCGCATAATGGTGGGCGGCTTCCTGTTGAACAACCAGTTGACCGACTTTTCGTTCCGGCCGGAGATTGACGGCAAGCCGATCGCCAACCGCGTGGAGCCGGGCAAGCGGCCACGCTCGTCCATGGCGCCGACCATTGTCATGGGCCCGGGTGGCGGCCTGCGCCTGGTCACCGGATCGCCCGGCGGCAGCCGGATCATCAATTACACGGCCCGGTCGGTGATGGCGGTTCTGGATTGGAACCTGGACCCGCAATGGGCCGTAACGAGAGGGCATGTGGTAAGCCGCAACGGCAAGGTCGATCTGGAAGAAGGAACCTTCTGGGATGAACTGAAGGTGGGGCTGGAATCGCTCGGACACGAGATTAACGTGCGGAAACTGACCAGCGGCCTGCATGCCATCCTGGTCGAAAACGGGAAACTGTATGGCGGTGCCGACCCGCGCCGGGAGGGTATTGCGGCGGGCCGCTGAGGAATAGGCCTTGCGCATAGCGGCGGGCCGCCTTAACTCTCGCCGTCATGAGCAACGATTACCCACAGGTCCGGGTTCTGCCCGGACGCCACAAGCGCATCACCGGGGGCCATCCCTGGGCTTTTTCCAACGAGCTGGACATGACCGCCGAGGCCAAGGCCCTGCCGCCGGGCAGCCTCGTCGTGCTGGCGAGCCATTCGGGCGAGGCGATCGGCGTCGCCGGTTTCAATCCGCATTCCCTGATCGCCGCGCGGCTGATCGACCGCAAGCCAAAAACCGCGATCGATGCAGCCTGGCTGACCGCCAGACTGAGGCAATGCCTGGAACTGCGCGACCGGCTGTTCGATGCACCCTTTTACCGGCTGGTCCATGCCGAGGCGGACGGGCTGCCCGGGCTTGTCGTCGACCGGTTCGGCGATGTGCTGTCGGTGCAGTTCAACACGGCGCTGATCGAGCGGCTGCGCGAACCGGTTCTCGAAGCGCTTGAATCTGTCCTGTCGCCTACCGCCATAGTGCTGCGCAACGACAGCGCGGTGCGCAAGCTGGAGGGGCTGGAAAGCGCCATCGAGATCGTCAAGGGAGACCTGTCGGCGCCGGTGGAGTTGACCGAGTACGGCGTCCGCTTCCTCGCCGACCTGACCGGCGGGCAGAAGACCGGCTGGTTCTTCGACCAGCGCGACAACCGCCGCTTCATGGCCTCGCTATCGCGCGGCGTGAACGTGCTGGACGTCTACAGCCATACCGGCGGCTTCGCGATCCCGGCGGCCATGGCGGGAGCGGAATCGGTAACGGCGGTCGACAAGTCGGCCCCGGCGCTGGCGCTGGCGGAACGGGCGGCGGAACTGAACGGCTGTGCGGATCGCTGCGGGTTTGTGAAGGCCGACGCCTTCAACGAGATGGAACGGCTGGCCACGGTGGACGCCCGCTATGGCGTGGTCATCGCCGACCCGCCGGCCTTCGTGAAATCGAAAAAGGATCTGAAGGGCGGCATCAGGGCCTACCGCAAGATGATGCGGCTGGCGGCGCGGCTGACGGCGCCCGGTGGCTATCTGTTCGTTGCCTCATGTTCGCATCACATGACGGCGGAACTGTTCGACGAGCAGATGCGTAAAACCCTGGCCGACGCAAATCGGTCGGCGCGTGTGCTGCGCCACGCCAGCGCCGCGCCCGACCACCCGCTGCATCCCTTCCTGCCGGAATCGGGTTACCTCAAGGCGCTGGTCTTGCAGCTCGATTGACCGGTGGCGGTGGCGCAGTCGTTCAACGCCCAGTCATAGCCGCCGTCCGAAAACCTGGCGATATCGCCAATCGCGGCTGCCAGGGGCGGCTCGGCGTAGCGCCGGATAAATTCGACGATCGCCGCCTCGTCGCCGAAGTCGGCGCCGTACCAGTCGAAAATGGCGGAAAGATAAAGCTTTCCATTGGCTACATGCGCGCCACGGGGATGGTTCGCATAGTTCCGCGTCGCCGCTTCCAGCATCGCTTCCGTCTCGTCCGCGGTGAAGGCGGCGCGCATCAGGTTAGGACAGCCGATCGAGGCGCAGTTCACCGCGAAATGGATGCGGGGGTCCTTCCAGATCGGCCTGAGGATGCGGTGTTCGATATCGTCCAGCGACAGGGCTTCGCCTTCGATCTCGACCAGCTTCTTGCCCCAGGGACCGTTGGAAAACCATCCGGACGAAATGTCGATGTCCATGATCGTCGCCACCGGATAATGGTCCAGCACGACATCCATCGTCAGCGCATTATAGAGATTGACCCAATAGGGAAACTGTTCGCGCCGGGCATATTCGCCGATCGGCAATGCCGCCAGCCCGGCGATATAAGCCTTGAGTGCATGGCGGCCCTCTTCGCCCACCTCGCCATAGACCAGCCGGTTGACGCCGTCGGACGCCGTGCGGACATAATTTTTCAAGAAATCGCCCCAGGGGGCATGGTCGACGGACGCGGTCGAACCGGGATCGTGTGCGGTCCAGCGCTCCCACAGGTCGGCACTGGGCGCGGCCGATGCCGGGGAAATCGCCGGAACCGTCAGGCAAACGAAAATCGCTATAAACTTCAACAGCGGCATGCAATCGCTCTTCCTAAGAGAACGGCCGCCGGAGATTTCCCGGCGACCGTCCAAGGGTCAATGAGGGTTGCTGAACACAATATATCACTCGCCGTCCCTGCTGTCCGGCGGGCTCACCGTACCGTGACTATCCGTGT
>DAOVHN010000082.1 GCA_030671915.1 Pseudomonadota bacterium | reverse complement strand
TGCACCCGCTCCTTGCCCAATCGGTTAACCGCGCGCTGCAGCCGGGGGATCGCATAAATCTGGAAGGGGTACAGCGCGATCGCCGCAATCCCGAGGATCGGATCCTGGATCATGATGAAACTGAGGATGATCAACAGCTGCCCGCCCTGGAACAAGGGGTCGGCGAAGGCGGCTCCGATGAAACCGCCCAGCGGCTCGACCTCCGCGGTGATCATGGGGATCAGCTCGCCCTGGCTGATCTTGCGGAAATGGGTTGGCGGAAAGCGCAGGATCCGCTCATAGAGCTGATAGCGCAGGCGCCGCAGCAGCCGCTCGCCCATCCGCCCCTTATAGACGTTGATATAGTATTTCAGGACGCCGTTGACGAACACCAACGCCAGGTAAATGCTGCTGAGCAGCAGCAGGAAATCGATCTGCTCCATCTCCAGCGTGACTACCGGCGTGCCGAACAGCGGTATTTCGTAAAAATCGGGCGGGGGCTGGGTTACGTCGCCGATCGCGCGGTTCACGATCAGCTTGGGCATGTCCAGCGACAGGTACAGGAACGGATAGGACAACACAATAACACCCAGCAACCAAAGCTGCTGCATCTTGCTGTAACGGATAATGAATTTGAAGATGGTGGATTCCATCCCCCTGACTGCCCCCTATAGCGTTCCGTAGCCGGCAATGTTAGACCAGCCACCCGCAAAACCCCAAGCCCCCATAACGATAACTTGAAAAAAGGTTCTTCCGGGAGACGGTGTTACCATGTCATAGTCGCCGGTCAATGTCGGTATAAAAGGGCCCTGTAGGGGTAGACCGTCTTCAATTTTCAGGAGCGCGTCATGGGCAGGCATAAGGACACGAGGGTACTAATATACAGCCACGATACATTCGGGCTGGGTCATTTGCGCAGGTGCCGTGCAATCGCCCACTCATTAGTGGGGTACGACCAGAACATGTCGGTCCTGATTCTTTCCGGATCGCCGATCATCGGTAATTTCGATTTCCGCGCGCGGGTCGATTTCGTGCGCGTTCCCGGCGTCATCAAGCTGCGCAACGGCGAATACACCTCGCTGGCGCTGCATATCGACATCGAGGAGACGCTGGCGATCCGCGCCTCCATCGTTCAACATACGGCGGAAGCCTTCGATCCGGACATTTTCATCGTCGACAAGGAGCCGCTGGGCCTGCGCGGCGAGGTGGCGGGCACGCTGGAGCTGTTGAAAAGCAAGGGCACGCCGCTGGTGCTGGGCCTGCGCGATGTGCTGGACGAGCCGGCGACGTTGCGCGCCGAATGGGCTCGCAAACGGGCGCTGCCGGCGCTGCGCGACCTTTACGATGAAATCTGGGTTTATGGCGACCCGGAAATATGCGATCCGCTGGCCGGGCTCGGCATGCCGCAGATGGTCCGCGACAAGATGCGTTTTACCGGCTATTTGCGGCGCGAACTGCCGGCCGATGCGCCGGCGCACGCGCCGCTGAACAAGATCGAGGCGCCCTACCTGCTGGTCACGCCGGGCGGCGGCGGCGACGGCCAGGAGCTGGTGGACTGGGTGCTCAGCGCCTACGAAACCGATCCCGGCCTGCCGCACCCGGCGTTGCTGGTGCTCGGCCCCTTCATGGCGTCGGAGAGCCAGGCGGAATTCCAGGCGCGCGCGGACAGGCTGCCCAATGTCGAGGTCATCACCTTCGACACCCATATTGAAAGCCTCTTCGACCGGGCCGTCGGCGTGGTTGCCATGGGCGGCTACAACACATTTTGCGAAATTCTCTCCTTCGACAAGCCGGGCCTGATCGTGCCCCGCACGGTGCCGCGCAAGGAGCAATATATCCGTGCGTCGCGCGCCCAGGACATGGGTCTGATCCGGATGCTGGTCGATGACGGGGTGCGCAACCCGCGCGACATGTCCACGGCGCTGCGTTTGCTGGCCAGCCAGCCGCGGCCTTCGGCGGCCATGCGGCCCGGCATGATGGACGGGCTGCACACGGTCAGCCAGCTTGTGAACTGGTTGATGCATGACCGGCCGGGCG
Source organism: Pseudomonadota bacterium (assembly GCA_030671915.1). Lineage (GTDB taxonomy): Bacteria > Pseudomonadota > Alphaproteobacteria > UBA8366 > JADFVY01 > JADFVY01. The sequence goes on along the minus strand of DAOVHN010000082.1, from coordinate 6,176 downwards.
ACGCGCGGTCGGCGCATGGCCCCGGGGCGGAGCGGCAGAGGGCGTGACCGCGGTCGCCGTCATTCTGAAAGGCTATCCCCGCCTGTCCGAAACCTTCATCGCACAGGAAATACTGGCGCTGGAACGGCGCGGGCTGGACCTGCGGATCGTCTCGCTGCGCCACCCCACCGACAAGGATATCCACCCGGTGCACCGGGAAATAGGGGCGCCGGTGTCTTACCTGCCCGAATATCTGCTCACCGAGCCGCTTCGCGTACTCCGCGGTTTCGCCGCCGCCCGGAAGCTGCCGGGATACGCCCGCGCCCACGCCATCTGGCGGCGCGACCTCGGCCGCGACCCGACCCGCAACCGTACCCGCCGCTTCGGCCAGGCTTGCGTGTTGGCGGCCGAACTGCCGGGCGACGTCACGCATCTATACGCCCATTTCCTGCACACTCCGGCCTCGGTCGCGCGCTATGCGGCGATCATGCGCGGACTGCCCTGGAGCTGTTCGGCCCACGCCAAGGATATCTGGACCTCGCCGGACTGGGAAATCGCGGAAAAACTGGCGGATGCCGCCTGGACGGTGACCTGCACGCGCGCCGGATTCGACCGTTTGGCGGGCCTTGCCCCCGATCCGGAAAAAGTCGGCCTCGTATACCACGGGCTGGACCTTGATCGCTTTCCGCCGCCCGCCGAGGCACGACCCGCGCGGAACGGCGGCGATCCACACGACCCGGTCGTCATTCTTTCGGTCGGCCGCGCGGTCGAGAAAAAAGGTTACGGCGACCTGCTGGCGGCGTTCGCCCTGTTGCCGCTGGAGGCGAACTGGCGTTTCCGCCATGTCGGAGGCGGCGGCGTATCGGGCAGGCTGGAGGCCGACGCGGTCCGGCTTGGCGTCGCCGACCGGATCGACTGGCTAGGCGCACAGCCGCAGGAACGGGTGCTTGAGGAGTTGAGGGCCGCCGACCTGTTCGTGCTGTCCAGCAAGATCGGCAAGGACGGCGACCGCGACGGCCTGCCCAACGTCCTGATGGAGGCGGGGAGCCAGGCCCTGCCCTTGCTGGCGACGCGCCTGTCGGGCATCCCCGAACTGATAGAAGACGGCCAGACCGGCCTTCTGGTCGAACCCGGCGATATCGAAGGCCTGTCGCGGTCCCTTGCCCGCCTGATTCAGGACCCGCGGCTACGCTTTGAATTGGGCGCCGCCGCCGCACGAAGAGTCAGGGAGACATTTTCTCTTTCCGGTAATATCGCGGGCATCGCGACGCGGTTCGGCCTGGCGGAGAAGCGGGAGCGGGCCGCCGCATGCGAATAGCGTTTTACGCGCCGCTGAAATCGCCGGACCATGCCGTGCCCTCGGGCGACCGCACGGTGGCCCGCCTGTTCTTGTGCGCACTGCGCGAGGCCGGGCATAGTGTCCAGATTGCATCGCGTCTGCGCACATTCGACGACGCGGGCGACGATGCGCGGCAGGAACGCCGCCGCGGCACCGCCGAACGGTCCGCCGACCGCTATATCGCGCGGCACCGCGCCGCGCCGCCGGACCTGTGGTTCACCTACCATCTCTATCACAAGGCGCCCGACTGGATCGGTCCCCGGGTCGCCAGCGCCCTCGGCATTCCCTATGTGGTGGCGGAGGCAAGCTATGCGCCCAAGCAGAAGGGCGGCCCGTGGGCCGTGGGCCACGAAGCGGTGGCGGCGGCACTGCGCGCTACCGCCCGGATCATCTGCCTCAATCCGGCGGACGAGGACTGCATTGCCGGCCTGCTCGGCAGCGACGACCGCATCCGTCATCTGGCGCCCTTCCTCGACACCGGCCCGGCGCGCTTGGCGGCGGCGCGCCGCAAATTCTTGCGGACCGGCCTGGCGGGTGCGCTGGGGATCGACCGGCGGCGTCCCTGGATCGCGGTGACCGCGATGATGCGGCCGGGTGACAAGCTGGCTTCGTACCGCCTGCTGGGCCGGGCGTTGAAGCAGGTGGAGGCGCGGCCATGGGTCCTGCTCGTCGCGGGTGATGGCGACGCGCGCGCCGAGGTCGAGCAGGCCCTCGATTTCCCTGGCCGGGTGCGCTATCTGGGCGGCATGGACCGCAAGGCTATCGACAGCCTGCACGCGGCCGCCGATATCGGTGTCTGGCCTGCGATCAACGAGGCTTATGGCATGGCGCTGCTCGAGGCCCAGGCCGCCGGCCTGCCGCTGGTGGCGGGCGACCGCCCCGGCGTGCGCCAGATCGTAATCGACGGCGAGACCGGCTTTCTGGCGCCGGAAGGGGATGCAACGGCGCTCGCCGACGCCATGGGGCGCCTTATGGACGATCCGGACCTGATTGCGGAAATGAGGGAAACAGCCCTTAAAATAATAGATGACAAACATAATCTCATGTCCGCCGCTAAAACGCTCGACCGCATCCTGCGGGAAGCAGCCGCGGCCAGCAGGAAGCCTGTCTAATGGTCCGTTTCGCCGTCGTCCGCCATGCGCCGACTGAATGGAACGCCATCGGCCGCGTCCAGGGCCGGACCGATATCCCGCTCAGCGAGGCCGGGCGGGAACTTGCCGCGGGTTGGTCGCTGCCCGCCGATCTGGCCGAATTCCGGGCGATCGCCAGTCCGCTGGCGCGCACCATGGAGACCGCGCTCCTTCTGCTCGGCCGGACGGCGGTGACGGACGAGCGGCTGGTCGAGATGGATTGGGCCGTCTGGGAGGGCCGGGAGCTGCCGGACCTGCGCGCCGAGCTTGGCGACCTGATGGTCGCCTGGGAAGCGGAAGGCCTGGACTTCCGGGCACCGGGCGGCGAGAGCCCGCGCGACGTGCAGGGCCGCCTCGCCCCCCTTCTGGCAGAGGTCGCCCGGGCCGCGCGGCCGACTCTGGCCGTTACCCATAAAGGAGTCATCCGCGCGCTCTATGCGCTCGCTACCGGCTGGGACATGACGGATAAGCCAGCAGAGAAACTGCGCGACGACTGCGTGCATGTTTTCACCCTGTCGGCGGAGGGCGCGCCGGCGGTCGACCGGCTGAACCTGCCGCTGGGAAAAAGAGGAAATCGGTGACCGCCCCACGCGTCATGGTCTATGTCCAGCATCTGCTGGGGATCGGCCACCAGATGCGCGCCGCGGCGATTATCCGCGCCATGCGGGTGGCCGGCCTGGAGGTCACCTGCGTTTCCGGCGGGGAGGCCGGGGGTATGCCCGATCTCGGTAGCGCACGCCTTGTGCAGCTGCCGTCGGTCAAGGCCGCCGATGCGACATTCACCCGACTCGTGAATCCGGAAGGCCGGGAAATCGACGATGCGTGGCGGGACAACAGGCGCGAGGCCCTTCTCACCGCCTTTCACGAGGTCGGCCCCCAGGTCCTGCTGGTCGAAAGCTTCCCTTTCGGGCGCTGGCAATTCCGGTTCGAACTGATGCCGCTGCTGGAGGTGGCCCAGGCGCGGGGAGTCAAGGTCGCCTCATCGGTGCGCGACATCCTGGTGGAAAAGAACAAGCCGGGCCGCCAGGAGAAGATCGTCGCGATCTTGCGAAACTATTTCGACGCGGTGCTGGTTCATGGCGACGAATCGCTGGTTCCCTTTGGGGCAACCTTCCGGGCCGCCAGCGATATAACCGATCTGATCCGCTACACCGGTTATGTGGCGCCGGACGCGCCGGACGCCGCACCGGACGGGCCGGGCAAGGGCGAGGTCGTGGTCGCGGCGGGCGGCGGCGCGGTGGGTGGCGCATTGCTGCGGACTGCGTTGGCCGCGCGCCCGCTGACCGTCATGGCCGAGGCGCCATGGCGCCTGATTACCGGCCCGAACCTGGCGGCGGAGGAACGGGCGAAATTGTCGGAAACACAAGGCGTTACGGTAGAAACGCTGCGCCGGGACTATCGCGAGGTTTTGAGCCGCGCCGCGCTGTCTGTGAGCCAGGCCGGTTACAACACGGTTATGGATATCCTCGTCACCGGGGTTCGCGCCGTACTGGTCCCGTTCGCCGCCGAGGGCGAAACCGAACAGGCCCTGCGCGCCCGCCTGCTGGCCGAACGTGGCCGGGTCCAGGTGGTCGACGAGGCCACCCTCACCCCCGAAACCCTGGCCGCCGCGATCGACGAAGCGCTGTTACGCCCCGCCCCCGCGCTCAAAGGCCTTGCGCTGGACGGCGCGGCGGAGACGGCAAGGGCGGTGCGGGAGTTGGCGGGGCGCCTCTAACGGACAGCGCCCACTAGCCCCCTATGCGCCGCCACGGGACTCCGCTTATACTGTTCGCCAAATGAACGGTGCGAGCGCGATAACGACAGATGGAAGCTCCCCGGGCGGGCCGGCCGACGGCGACGACCCGTGGCGGGAGTTCGATGCCGAGCTGGAGGCCTGGGGGCGCACGGGCCTGACGGCACGTTTCTGGTGGCGCGACGACGATGCGACGCGGCCGGGGCCGTTGCTCGACCGCCTGCTCGAAGCCGCCGGGCCGACACCCATCGCGCTGGCGGTCATCCCGGCAACGACCGAAGATTCGCTGGCCGGCCGCCTGGCGGCGCATATCGGGGGCGCCGGGGAGGCCTTGGTGCTGCAGCATGGCTACGCGCATATCAATCACGCCCCTCCCACCTCCAAAAAGGCGGAATTCGGCGATCATCGGCCGCTGGAGGCCATGCTGGACGAACTCGTCATGGGCCGCCAAAAGCTGGAGGCTTTGTTCGGCGAGGCCTTCGAGCCAATTCTGACGCCACCGTGGAACCGCGCGGGCGACGAAATTGTCCGGAATTTGGCGAAGTCGGGACTGCAGGGATTATCGCGCTTCGGGCCACGCGGGCCGGACGAGGGCGACAGGGTCGTCAACGCCCATATCGACATCATCGACTGGCGCGGCGGCCGCCAGTTTGTGGGCGAGCGGCAAGCCCTGCGGGCGGCGATCGCCCATCTGGCCGCACGGCGGACCGGCACCGCCGATCAGGGAGAACCAACCGGCCTCCTGACCCATCACCGTGACCATGATGAGGCTTGCTGGCGGTTTGTCGCGAAATTCCGTGCCGCCGTCGACGCCCATCCGGCCGGGCTATGGGTGGCGCCATGACCAAATACCGCTATCCGCCGAAGACTCTGGCCGGCGACTACCTGCGCGCCAGCGGGGGTTTCGCCATCACCGGCGGACCCGCCCTTTTCCTGCCGACCGCCACGCCGGTGACGGTCATTCTCGGCACCCTGGCCGTGCTGTTCGGCATTTTTGGCTTGCGCACGGCGCTGCGTCAGTTCACCGTCATAGAAATGTCGGATGAGGCGATTACCGTGGTGGGCGCCGGTGGGAAACGCCTGGCGTGGTGCGACGTCCGGCAATTGCGGCTGGATTATTATTCAACCCGCCGCGACAGTCAGGGAGGTTGGATGCAAATGAAGGTCTCGGGCCCCGATCTCCATATCCGGGTAGATTCCACGCTGGACGGTTTCGCGGGACTGGCAGGCGAGGCCGCGGCCCATGCAGCGGCGCATGGCGTCGCGATGAACGAGACGACGCGGGGCAATTTCCAGGCGCTGGGCGTCGCGCCGCCGGTGACGGAGGCGGGCTGGTGAAGGGCGATCTACTGACGGTCAGGGACCTGCGCATTGCCTTCGACCTGCCCGAAGGCGTGATCGAGGCTGTGCGCGGCGTATCCTTTTCGGTCAAGCCGGGCTCCACCGTGGCGCTGGTCGGGGAATCGGGATCGGGCAAGACCGTGGTTTCCCAGGCCATCATGGGAATCCTGCCTAAATCGGCGCGCATAACCGGCGGCTCTATTTTGTTCGACGACCCGGAAAACAAGGCCGGCCCGGTCGATGTCGCCACCCTGCACCAGAACAGCCGCACCATGCGCGATATCAGGGGCGGGCGCATCTCGATCATTTTCCAGGAGCCGATGACCTCGCTGTCGCCGCTGCATACGGTCGGCAGCCAGATTTCCGAGTGCTTGATGCTGCACCGCAAATGCTCGGCCTCGGAGCGCCGCGACCTGACCCGTGAAATGTTGCATATGGTTGGCTTCCCCGACCCCGCGCGGGCGCTCAGGACCTATCCATTCGAGCTTTCCGGCGGGCTGCGCCAGCGGGCGATGATCGCCATGGCCCTGATCTGCCATCCGGCGCTGTTGATCGCCGACGAGCCGACCACCGCGCTGGATGTGACAACCCAGGCTCAGCTCCTGGAACTGATGAAGGACATGGTGGAGCGCTTTCAGGCTTCGTTGATCAT
>DAOVHN010000455.1 GCA_030671915.1 Pseudomonadota bacterium | reverse complement strand
GCGATCTCGACTTCCGCATCTTCCTGCTGGAGAAAGGACTGGACAAGGCCATGGTCGAGGACCGGTTCGGCTCCGTCTGGATTTAGGCCGGGCGGATACCCGTTATCCGGGGTCGGACCTTAACCTCGCCGCGCTGGCTTACTGGCCCGATACTTGATGCTGACCACTTTTCCTTCCACCGAAGCGATATCTTCCTTCGCGAGGACGGGGGTAAATTCCGGGCCGGGACAACACGCCATTTCCTCCAGTTCCTTCGGCTGGAGGGGGTGACGCGCCACGACCTCGACAGATGTGAATCCGGCGTCCTGAACGATCTGGAAATAGCGATCCTCTTCGATTGACCCACCCACGCATCCCGCCCAGGTCGATTGCAGGCGCGCGCGGACCTCGGGATCGATCTGCCCGGCATAGACGATGTCGGAAACAGCCAGGCGACCGCCGGGTTTGAGGATGCGAAAGGCCTCGCGGTATACGGCCTCCTTGTCGGGGCAAAGGTTGATGACGCAGTTCGAGATCACCACGTCGGCGACGCCGTCGGGAAGCGCCACCCGCTCCAAATCGGAAACAACAAACTCGGTCGTCGCCGTCACCTTCGCCTCGGCCGCCGTCTGCTTCGCGCGCTCGATCATGTGAGGGGCGAAATCCACGCCCACGACTTTTCCGCTCGGGCCGACCTTGTGGGCGGCAAGGACCATGTCGATGCCGCCACCGCACCCGAAGTCGACCACGACTTCACCCGGCTGAAGATCGGCGAATCCCGCGGGGTTGCCGCAGCCTCGGGCGAGGGTGAGCGCGGTATCGGGGGCCAGCGAAAGCTCTTCCCGGCTGTAGAGTCCGTGCGCGGCGGCAAAACCCGGACTGGCGGGGGTTTCACCGGGGCAGCAAACGGCTCCCTCTCCGCCGCCCCGCTCGGCGCATGCCTCGTAGCGGCCCTTGACGACCTCCTTGATGTTCTCCTCCGTCGTCACGCCCGCCGCATGCTTTGCCGTCATTGGCCTTCCGCAGCACAGCAGCGTCGGGCATTTCGGGTCCTGGACCGGTTTCCTGACGATTTTCACCTCGGCCCCGCATATCCCGCAGACATACGCGCTGCCTTCAGCGCCCATTGCTCCCACCTCCTTTCGTTCGGGTATTCTTAAGCCCTGTTGGACCGCCATGGCATTGACCTGCATCATGCCCGCGAGCGGGAGGCGCGGCCGTGTCCGGCTCCGGCAGCCTGGCAAAGGGCAAGGCGTCCGCAATTTCCTTAATAGGTATACTGGACTGGAACTCGGGGATCAGTCCACCGGCCCGTTCGGCAGCAGGATGATCTTGCCGCCGCGGCCCTCGCGCATGGCGTGGGCGAGCGCCGCTTTGGCCTCGGCGATCGGGTAGGCGGCCTCGACCGGGACCTGCAACGTGCCGTCGATGAATTTCGCCGCCATATCGTCATACATCGCCTGGATCTCCGTGGGCGTCGCGCGCTGCATGAAGTCGACCAGCCAGAAGCCGGTCAGGCTCAGCCCATGCACGATAAGATGGCTGGGGGTCACCATGCAGGGCTTGCCCGACAGGAAGCCGTAATTGACGATCGTGCCGCCGTTGGACAGGCAGTCGGCGAGCCGCTGGCAGGACTCGCCGCCGGCCGCGTCCAGGGCGAGGCGGATCGGCGCGTCGGCCCCGGCCGCTTCCCGCACCCGCCCGGCCAGGTTGTCGCCGTCCACCACCACCAGATCGGCGCCCAGCGCCTCCAGCTCGCCGACCAGCGATTCGCGGCGCACGACGTTCGCGGTCTTCACGCCGCGGGCCGCGGCCAGGCGGATCACATGGCGGCCGACGGCGGAGTTGGCGGCGTTCTGGATGACCCAGTCGCCCGCCTCCAGCGTGACGTAATCCTCCAGCATCAGCTGCGCCGAGGGCGGGTTCGCCTTGAGCATGGCCGCGTCGGCGAAGGAAAGCTCACGCGGTATCCTGACGCCGCGCGCCGCCGGCACCCGCACCCGCTCGGCCCAATTGGCGCGCTCAAGCACCATGACATGGTCGCCTTGCCGCAGCCCCGCAACGCCGGGCCCCAGCGCGGCGATGCGCCCCGCGCCCTCGATCCCCAGCGAAGCCGGCGGCATCGGCCCCGGATAGCACCCCTCGATCATCAACAGGTCGGCCGGGTTTATCGCCGAGGCCATGATCTCGACCACCACCTCGCCCGCGCCGGGCGCGCCGCAATCCTCGACCTCGACGCATTCGCAAACCTGGTCGGGCGGGCCGAACTCGGTGAACCGGACTATTTTCATGAGTTGCATCCTACTGTTTGCGCGGCGTCGCCCTGGCGGGGCGGTGGGACAGTAGAGCTTTTCAGAGCGCCTGTGAAGCGGCGGTGGCGGGCTAGCCGGAAAGGCCGGGGCGTCGGCGGAGGGGGCAGGAAATGGGGATATGGGGATGAAGGAGGATGGGGGGATATGGCCGGGCGGCGCGGCCGCGTAATATTAACTGAGTTGATGACGGACGGGACGATTGCCGAGCCGATTTCATAATCAGTTGTTATTGCGGAAGAAATTCGTTAATTCGGTATTGTGTCCCCAGAACTCTGGAACTCTGTCCCCAGAACTCGCGCGCCCGAATTATTGACGCGTTTCCAACTATCCTCGATCAGGCCACTTCCTTCTTGCCGATCCCCTCGGCGAGAAGCGTGGTTGCCAGGTGATTCAGGCTTACGCCTTCTCGCCTTGCCTGCTCGGCCAGCTTCATGTGCAGGCTTTTGGGAACGCGCTGCACCCAACGCCCGCTATATTTGGCCGGGGAAGACGGCTCGGGGATTTTCCTGCCTAAACGCCGCGCCTCATCGATCCATTCATCGATGGCGGACGCAACGTTTTGCAGCGCCTCCTCCTCCGTCTCTCCATCCGCAATGCAGCCCGGAAGATCCGGTATTTCCGCAAGATACCCCCCGCCCTCATCGGCGCTCAGTGGCCGGATTACAACAGGATAGTCGGACATGCTTTTGCTCCTTATGACATCCTCGATGGTCGGCTCCCTCAGGCGCCGGTGATACCGTCAATG
>DAOVHN010000046.1 GCA_030671915.1 Pseudomonadota bacterium | reverse complement strand
CGAGACCTATTGGGATTGTCTGCCGTAAGGCGAATCGTTTTATTTTTAGTGTCGAGCGGATTCACGCAATCGATCGTAAGGACGATCAATTGCGATCCGATCTAGTGAGAAGGAGATATTAAACATGTGCGGCATTGCCGGACTCATACACCGGGGCAAGACCGCGAATATCGGGCAGGAGATGACCTCGATGCTTCAGTCTTTGAAGCATCGAGGCCCGGACTCTACCGGTTTCGCCCTCTATGGCGACGCCAGCAAGGCGGGCGCCAGCGAATACGTCATGCGCTTCAAGGTGGCCGAGCAGGAAGAGGCCCTGCACGGCTTCACCATCCAGAAGCAGATGAAGGAACGCCGCATCGCGGTCGATGAGCGTATGTCGGAAATGGGCGCGCGCGTCGCCGAGGAGGACATGGTCACCGACTACGCCTTCCGCTATCGCTTCACCTTCGACGGCGACCTGCGGCGGCTGGTCGATTTCATCGAGGATCTCGACGGGGTGGAAATCCTGTCGGTGGGCAAGGCGCTGGAGTTGGTCAAGGATCTGGGTGACGCCACGCGGGTGTCGGACCAGTATGCGCTGGGCGGCTTCAACGGCACGCACGGCATCGGCCACACCCGCATGGCGACGGAATCGGACGTCGATATCCGCTCGGCCCATCCCTACTGGGCCTATCCGTTCAGCGACGTGTCCGTGGTCCATAACGGCCAGTTGACCAACTACTGGAACGGCCGTCGCGCGCTGGAACGGCGCGGCCACCGCTTCATGTCCAACTGCGATTCGGAACTCATCGCGGTCTATCTCGCCGACCGCATGGACCGGGGCGAGGCGTTGGAGGAAGCGTTGGAACGTTCGGTCAACGAACTGGACGGCGTTTTCACCTATCTCGTCGCGACCTCGGACAAGCTGGGCATGGCCAAGGACACCATGGCCGCCAAGCCGATGGTTCTCTACGAGAGCGACGAGTTCGTGGGGCTGGCCTCGGAAGAGGTCGCGATCCGCGCGATTTTCCCGCACGAAATCGACACGTTCGATCCTTACGAAGGGGAGGTTCGGGTATGGCAGGCGTAGACAAAGAGCACCGCTCGCATGAAATGGGGATGCATACCGAGCAATTGGCCGGTCGCACCCAGCAGGTCTTCTTCTCACCGGAAGAAGACGAGAACTTCACCTATCCCGGCGCGTTCGAGGTCGATTACAACAAGCGGGCCGAGCTGGACGTCGCCGATATGGACGCCCGCGCGGTCAATTTGAAGATCCGCGACCTGATGCGCGAGGGCCATGGCTCGATCGTGATCAAGAACCCCGGCGCAAAGCATTCGCTGGGGGTCGGCATCCTCAATCGCCTTAACCTGCGGTTCGAGGGCAGCCTGGGCTATTTCGGCTGCGGCCTGATCGACGGTCCGAACGTCACGGTCACCGGCCGCGTCGGCTGGTCGTTCGCCGAAAACATGATGGCCGGCACGGTCGTCGTCGAAAAGAACGCCGGCTCAACCTTCGGGGCGGCGATCCGTGGCGGCGACCTGGTCTGCCGGGGCGACGTGGGTTCACGGACCGGCATCGACCAGAAGGGCGGCACCATCATCGTCGGCGGCAGGACCGGGGCCTTCAGCGGCTTCATGATGCAGCGCGGGCGCATGGTCGTGCTCGGCAACGCCGGCATCAATCTCGGTGACTCCATGTATGACGGCACGATCTATGTCGGCGGCGAAATCGACAGCCTCGGCGTCGACGCGGTCGATGGAGAGATGACCGACCTGGACGTCCAGTGGCTGACCGCCAAGCTGAAGCTTTACGATCTCGAGGCGCCCAGGGGCGTCGAGAACTTGCGCAAGATCGTGGCCGGCAAGCAGCTTTGGAATTACGACAATCTGGAGCCCACCGAGAAGAAGCTGATTCTCTAGGCCCAATATCTGGTGAGGACGAAACATCATGTCTGCTAAGAAAAAAATCGCCGAAGATGCCGCACCCGAGAAGGGCAAGCGGAATCGCTACAATCTGGGCAAGAGTCGGATTTTCACACCGGAAGTCATCGACGACATCCATATCAAATCCGAACTCGGCCGCTATCGCATGCGCGGGTTTTCGCTGTTCAAGAAAATCCCGACCTGGGATGAACTGACCTTCCTTCCCGGCACGCTGACGCGTTTCGTGATCGAGGGTTACCGGGAGAAATGCGAGACCAAAACGGTCATCGGCCCGAAGGCCAAGCGGCCGCTGGTGCTCGATATTCCGGTCTATATCACGGGGATGAGCTTCGGTGCGCTTTCCTACGAGGCCAAGACCGCGCTGGCCCGCGGCGCCACCATGGCCGGCACCGCCACCTGCTCCGGCGAGGGCGGAATGATCCCGGACGAGCGCCGTTATTCAGAGAAGTGGCTGTATCAGTGCATCCAGTCGCGCTACGGCTTCAACCCGCATCATCTGCAGCTGGCGGATGCCTGCGAATTCTTCATCGGCCAGGGCTGCAAGGTCGGCCTGGGCGGCCATCTGATGGGCCAGAAGGTGACCGATCAGGTCGCCGAAATGCGCTCGCTGCCCGCCGGTATCGACCAGCGGTCGCCGGCGCGTCATCCCGACTGGCTGGGACCGGACGACCTGTCGCTGAAGATCGAGGAAATCCGCGAGGCCACCAACGGGGAAATCCCGATCCAGCTGAAACTGGGCGCGGCGCGCGTCTATGACGACGTTCGTATGGCGGCCAAGACCAACCCGGACAGCATCTATATCGACGGCATGGAAGGCAGCACCGGCGCGGGGCCGCATCTGGCCACGGAAGAGACCGGCGTGCCGGGCATCGCGGCGATCCGCCAGGCCCGCAAGGCGCTGGACGATGTCGGCAAGACCGGGGAAATAACGCTGGTTTATGCAGGTGGCATCCGCAATGGCGGCGACGTCGCCAAGGCGCTGGCGCTGGGCGCCGACGCCATCGCCATCGGCCATTCGGCGATGATGGCGCTGAACTGCAACAAGGACATTCCCGGCGCCGATTACGAGGGCGAAATGGGGGTCGAGCCGGGTTTCTGCTACCACTGCCATACGGGCCGTTGTCCGGTCGGCGTGGCGACGCAGGACCCCGAGCTGCGCAAGCGGCTGGACCCGGACGAGGCCTCGGAGCGCGTCTACAACTTCCTGCACACGCTGACCATCGAGTGCCAGATGATGGCCCGCGCCTGCGGCAAGACCAACGTGCACAGCCTGGAACCGGAAGATCTGGCGGCGTTGACCATGGAGGCCTCGGCCATGGCCATGGTTCCGCTGGCCGGCACCCAGCACACCGTCGGCCAGCCCGACATGAACCGTTACTGAGGAGGGTGAGATGGCCAAAGGCAAGGAAATCGATAAATACCTGACTTCCGAGGGTCTCGACAGCGACCGCGAGAAGGAAATCGGCCAGCATATCGGCTACCGCTACGACGTTAACCTGGTGCCCGATTACGACCGGCTGCCACCCTTCCTGAAGAAGTATATGGAAATCATGGGCTGGGACGACCTGAACTGGCTGGAAGACGTCCATATGGGCTACGAGGAAGGCCGCCCGGCGGTGTTCGACCGCAACATCAACGGCTGGGTCAGCGTGCCCGAGGACATGAAACTGCCGGACAACCAGCAGGACCGCGACATGATCGCCCGCGAACTGCTGATCAAGTTCCAGATGTCCAAGCGCCACCCGATGGTGGACCTGAACGGCGCCTACCGGAAATTCTGAACCGCGTTGCCGTGGTTTCCCGCACCCCGTCCGGTTCGCCGGGCGGGGTTTTTTTATGCCGCCGGCGGGTCGGCCGTCGTGCGGGACAGTATCCAGTCGCGAAAAGCGGCGATCCTGGGCGTGTCGGCGGTTTCTTCAGGATAGGTGAGATAGTAAGCAAAGCTGACCGGCAGCGCCAGATCGAACGGGCGGACCAGGCGTCCGGCATTGAGGTCGTCGCTCGCCAGGGAATTGCTGCCCAGCGCCACGCCCTGGCCGTCAACGGCCATTTGCAAGGCGATGCTGCTGTGGCTGAAACGCAGCCCGCGTGTGTAGTCGACGCCGGGAGCGCCGGCCGCCCGGAGCCACATTTCCCAGTCCAGCGTCTCGCTGCCCCCGCCCGGCGTCCAGTCAACATGCAGAAGGGAATATGATGCCAGGTCCGCCGGGGTTGCGAGCGGTGGTCCACCCTCCAGCAGCGCGGGGCTGCAAACCGGATAAATCTCCTCATCGAACAGGCGAATGGATACGCATCCGGGGTGGACTCCGCGCCCGAAACGGATGCCCACATCGACCCCGTCGCGCGAGAAATCGGCCAGCCGGTCCGTGGTCTCCAGCCGCACATCGATGTCCGGACAGGTCTTCTTGAAGTCGCCGAGCCGCCGGACCAGCCATGTCGAGGCGAAGGTCGGGCCGACGCTTATGGTCAGAAAACGGCCGGCATGGTTGCCGCGCAGACGCCGGGCGGCCTCGGTAATCTGGTCGAATCCGGCGCGCAGGCCCGGTAAGGCGGCGCGGGCCGCCTCGCTCAACTGGAACTCCCCCTTGACCCGCCGCAACAGCACTATGCCGAGATCGGCTTCCAGCGCCTTGATCTGATGGCTGATTGCGGCCGGAGTCACGTTGAGTTCTCCCGCCGCCTTGGTGAGGCTGCGGCGCCGGGCTGCGGCCTCGAAGGCGCGCAGTGCGTTAAGTGACGGCAGGCGCTGGGTCATGATGCGGCTTTTAGTTTTTCTAAAACATTAAGATGTAAAATCTCGTTATGTGTCAAGATTTTCCATAGGCATATTGAGCTTACATAAAGCGTTGTCCAAGCCTCTGGAGCACTGAAATGACCCGTACGTTGCTGCAGTTCATCGTTCCAACGACCGCCTTCGGACCGAGCAGCCGCAGCCTGGTGAAGTGCGTGGCTCGCATGGTTCGGCGTTACCTGGCCCGCGCCGGTAGGGCTACAGACCGGGAACACAACGACTTTTTAATCAAGCAGGACCTCGCGCATCTCGACCGAAATCAGCTACGGGACATCGGCCTCGACCGCGATGCGCTTTGACGGTCCGGGCAGCGCCCTGCTCCATGACGGAGGGATAGCGCGGGCGGGAGAACCCTTCACGCCGCCGGCGGGTCGGCCTGGGCCTCGGCCCAGTCGGGGGTGAAAGCGAGTACTCGCGCGCCGCCGGGGATGTTCGGGTTGAACAGGCTATTATGCCAGAAGGTCGATTGCCAGGCGGGATCGTCCTCGGCCAACAGGTCGACGCGGCAGGGGATTGCGAATTTTTGCGAATACTGGTCGAAACGAAGCACGCAGTGCCCGGCCTCGACCAGCCTGTCGGCGATATTGGACGCGGGCCCGAACAGGGCCGTCATGACGTCTGAAAATTCCTCGGGATACTGGAAATAGGCGGCCGACAGCTCCTTGATCACGCCTTCCAGCCGTTCCTTCGGGTCATGCGTCTTACGCACCATATGGCGGAACTTGGCTGTCGTGTCGGCCGGGTCCTTCTGATTGATCAAGACCACGAGTTCGGCCAGGGCCGCGCCTCCGCCACCCAGCCCTACAGTCGGGCACATGCCCGACGAGGGCCGCCCGCCGCCCTTGCGCATGGCGTGCTGGCGGATGCGGCATTGCCAGCCGAGGAAATGGCGCTTTAGCGCTTCCTGGGCGCTGTCCAGGCGGATGACGTTTTCCGCGTCGTCGGCAGCCGGCATGAAATTTTGCTCCCGTGCAATTGTAACCCCGGAAAAGGCGCTTTATCAGGGGTTATCGTAGGCATCGAAACGCCTTTGGGCAAGCGACGGTGATCATGGATCCGGCATTATAGCGCGCTATACAGGCCGGGCCATGGGCGCGACTGTCTTTATCAACGAGCCCTGGTATCAGGCGCCCGCGATTGTCATGCCTTCGACGCGGATGGTCGGGGCGTTGACGCCGTAGCGGAATTCCAGGTCGCTGGCCGGGGTCAGGTTCATGAACATGTCCTTCAGGTTCCCGGCGATTGTGATCTCGCTGACCGGATAGGTCACCTCTCCATTCTCGATCCAGAACCCGGCGGCGCCGCGGCTGTAATCGCCGGACACCATGTTCACGCCCATGCCGATCAGCTCGACGACATAGAAGCCGTCCCTGATGTCGGCGATCAAATCCGCCGCGCTGACCTTGCCGGGCCGCATGTAAAGGTTTGTGGCCGAGGGGCTTGGCGGCGAGGAGGTCCCGCGCGCTGCGCGGCCGGTGGACTTCAGGCCCAACTGGCGCGCCGACCGCAGATCGAGAATCCAGTTCCTCAGCCTGCCGTCCTCGACCAGCGTCATTTCCGGATTGGCCATGCCTTCCGCATCGAACGGCTTGGACCGCAGTCCGCGCGGGCGCTGCGGGTCGTCGACGATGGCGACGCCGTCGGCGAAAATCTGTTCGCCCATCCGGTCCTTCAGGAAGCTGGTGCCGCGGGCGACCGCCGTTCCGTTTGCCGCCGACGCGAGATGGTTCAGCAGCGAATTCGCGACGCGCGGGTCGTAGACGATGGGAACCCTGGCGGTTTCGACCTTCCTGGCGCCGAGCCGGCTGGTCGCGCGCACGCCGGCGCTGACCCCGATGTCCTCGGGTTCGTCCAGATCCGCAAGATGGACGGTGGTGCAGAAATCGTAGTCGCGCTCCATTTCGGTATCCTTGCCGGCCAGCACGGCGACGCCGATGGAAAAGCGAGAGGTCGCATAGCTGCCGGCGAAGCCGTTGGAGGCGAGGATCGATATTTCGCTAAGGCTCCAGCTTGCTTCCGCGCCCTCGGAATTGGTCACGCCGGGCACCGAGCGGGCGGCGTCCTCGCACTGCTTGGCGCGCGCGCCAAGCTGGGCCGTGCTGGGTTCGGTATCGTCGCAGATGTCCGGGTCGATCAGCGGCCCGACGAATACGTCGTTCTCGCCGGCCAGCCCGCAATAGGGATCCTCCGGCACGGACTTCGCCATGGCCAGCGCGCGCTCGACCAGCTCATCCAGGCTTTTGGAGGTCCAGTCGCTGGAGCTGACGATTGCCTGCCGCTTGCCGACGAAAACCCTGAGGCCCAGGTCGTTGCCTTCCGCGCGCTCCAGTTTCTCGCGTTTGCCCATGCGCTGCCCGACCGACACGGCAATCCCGTTTGCCAGCACGGCGTCCGCAGCGTCCGCGCCACGCTGGCGCGCGCGCGCGACGAGATCGTCCAGCAAGTTCAAAGAGTCGTCGGTTTCCGTCAATTTGGGTGGCGTCGGCTCGCGCTTGGCCATGAAACTCGGTCTCCCCGTTTGATATTTCCACACCGGCAAATGCGGGCCTGAACACAAGCCTGTATAGCGGCGGTTCGCCGCATATGCCAGCGACGCCTTTCCCCGCCTTCACGCCGCGATCACGAAATTTTGCATTTGAAAAATTGATGGTTTAATGTTGAGTCATATTCGATTATACAGATATGATCGGAAATTCAACAAGTTACAGACAACCACGGGAGGAGAAGATCAATGAAAAGAGGTATGGCGGCAGCATTTTTTATTCTGGTGGGGCTTTTTGCCGTTGCCGTTGGACAGCCGGCGATGGCGGAAGGCAAGATGCATTATCTTGCGATTCATGTTGACGAAAACGATCCGATGAAAATGAACATCGCCCTCAACAACGCGAAGTTTGTGACGAAGTATTATCGCGGCAAGGGCGAGGACGTGAAGGTTGAGATTGTTGCGCATGGGCCAGGCTTGCACATGCTGCGTGAAGACACGTCGCCAGTGAAAACGCGAATCGCCGCCATGGCGCTGGAACAGGGCAATCTGGCATTTTCCGCCTGCGGCAACACCATGAGGGCCATGAAGAAAAAGGAAGGCAAGGATGTCCCGCTGATTTCCGAGGCCACCCAGGTGACGTCCGGTGTCGTGCGGCTGATGGAGCTGCAGGAACAGGGCTGGAATTACGTGCGGCCGTAAATAGCGCCAAAACCAGCGATTTCTTAATTCGGCGGGGCGGCATGCCCCGCCGTTTTCATTTCCAGATCGGCTTGCCGCTGCCCGGCAGGCCAAGCTCCGGCCACATGGCGTTGACTTTTTCGATCACCTCGTCGGTCATGCGGATCTGGCGGCCCCATTCGCGGTTTGTTTCCGGCGGCCATTTGTCGGTGGCGTCCAGGCCGATCTTCGAGCCCAGCCCCGATTCCGGGCTGGCGAAATCCAGATAGTCGATCGGCGTATTCTCGACCAGCGTGATGTCGCGGGCCGGGTCCATGCGGGTGGAGATCGCCCACATCACGTCCCTCCAGTCCCGCGCGTCGATGTCGTCATCCACCACGATGACCCATTTCGTGTACATGAACTGTCGCAGGTAGGACCACACGCCCATCATCACCCGCTTGGCGTGGCCGGGATAGGCCTTCTTCATCGACACCACCGCGATGCGGTAGGAACAGCCCTCCGGCGGCAGCCAGAAATCGGTGATCTCCGGAAACTGCTGTTGCAGAAGCGGAATGAACACCTCGTTCAGCGCCTGGCCCAGCACGCTGGGCTCGTCCGGCGGCCGCCCGGTGAATGTCGACAGATAGATCGGGTCCTTGCGCATGGTGATGGCCGATACCGTGAAGACCGGGAAGGACTCGACCGAATTGTAGTAGCCGGTATGGTCGCCGTAGGGGCCTTCGTCGCCATAGTCCGACAGCGAAACATGGCCTTCCAGCACGATTTCGGCCTGCGCCGGCACCTTCAAGGGTATGGTCTTGCAATCAACCAGTTCCACCTTCTGTCCGCGCAGCAGGCCGGCGAACTGGTACTCCGATAGCGTGTCGGGGATCGGCGTCACGGCGGCCAGGATAGTGCCCGGGTCGGCGCCGATCACGGCGGCCACCGGCAGCGGCTCGCTCATTTCCTTCTTCCAGCGCGCGTGGTGCTGCGCGCCGCCGCGATGTTTCAGCCAGCGCATCAGCGTGGTGTTGCGGCCGGTCACCTGCATCCGGTAGATGCCCAGATTATGGTCGTCCTCGCGCTTCTTGCCCGGCCCCTTGGTGACCACCAGCGGCCAGGTGATCAGTGGCGCGGGCTCGTCCGGCCAGCAGGTCTGGACCGGCAGCGCGGACAGGTCGATGTCATCGCCGCGCAGCACCACTTCCTGACAGGGCGCGCGGCCAGTCGTTTTCGGCTTCATGGCCATGACGGTTTTCACCATCGGCAGCATGTCCATGGCCTCGCGCCAGCCGCCCGGCGGCTCGGGCTGGCGCAGGAAGGCCAGCGCCTCGCCGATCGCCCGCAGCTCATGCGGCTCGCGCCCCATGCCCCAGGCCACGCGCTCCGTCGTGCCGAACAGGTTCGCCAGCACCGGCATGTCGAATTTTCGCCCGTCGGCGCCGACCACGTTCTCGAACAGCACCGCCGGGCCTTCGTCGGCCAGCAGCCGCGTCTGGATTTCCGTGATCTCCAGTGCGGTCGAGACCGGCGCGGAAACCCGCACCAGCCGGCCGTTGCTTTCCAGATGGTCGATGAAATCGCGAAGGGATGAATAGGGCATG
>DAOVHN010000772.1 GCA_030671915.1 Pseudomonadota bacterium | reverse complement strand
GCGACCAGCGCGCATTCGGGAATATCCAGCCCCTCGCGCAGCAGGTTGATGCCGACCAGGATGTCGAAGGCGCCGAGGCGCAGGTCGCGGATGATCTCGATGCGCTCCAGCGTGTCGATGTCTGAATGCAGGTAGCGCACCTTCAGCCCGGCTTCGACCATATAGTCGGTCAGATCCTCGGCCATGCGCTTGGTCAGCGTGGTGACCAGCACGCGCTGGCCCAACCCCGCGCATGTCTTGCATTCGGCCAGCAGGTCGTCCACCTGTTGCTCGGTCGGGCGGACAATGCAGACCGGGTCGATCAGGCCGGTGGGGCGGACCACCTGTTCGGTGAAGACGCCGCCGGTGCGTTCCATCTCCCACGGACCGGGCGTCGCCGACACGTAAATAGTCTGGGGCCGCATGCGGTTCCATTCGTCGAAGGTCAGCGGCCGGTTGTCGACGCATGACGGCAACCGGAAACCGTATTCCGCCAGCGTCGATTTGCGGGCGTAATCGCCGCGCGCCATGCCGCCGACCTGCGGCACGGTGACGTGGCTTTCGTCGACGAACAGCAGCATGTTTTCAGGCAGATATTCGAACAGGGTCGGCGGCGGCTCGCCGGGCGCGCGGCCGGTCAGGTGGCGCGAATAATTCTCGATGCCGGGGCAGACGCTGGCGGCTTCGATCATCTCCAGGTCGAAGGTGGTGCGCTGCTCGATGCGCTGCGCCTCCAGCAGCTTGCCCTGGTCTTGCAGTTCCGCCAGCCGCTGCTTGAGCTCGGTCTTTATGGTGCGCATCGCCTGTATCAGGGTCGGGCGGGGCGTCACGTAATGGCTGTTGGCGTAGACCCGCACGGCCTCCAGCGACGCGATCTTCTCGCCGGTCAGCGGGTCGAACTCCCGGATCGCCTCGATCTCGTCGCCGAACAGCGAGACGCGCCAGGCGCGGTCCTCGTAATGGGCCGGAAAAATCTCGATCGTGTCGCCGCGCACCCGGAAGGCGCCGCGCACGAAGTCCGTGTCGTTGCGCCGGTATTGCAGCTCCACCAGGCCCGACAGCAGTTCGCGGCGGTCCATGCGGGCGCCGGTCTCCAGCGGGATGGTCATTTCCGAATAGGTCTCGGGAGAGCCGATGCCGTAGATGCAGGATACGCTGGCGACGATGATCACGTCGTCGCGCTCGAACAGCGCGCGGGTCGCGGCGTGGCGCATGCGGTCGATCTGCTCGTTGCGCGAAGATTCCTTCTCGACGAAGGTGTCGGTGCGCGGCACGTAGGCTTCCGGCTGGTAGTAGTCGTAGTAGGAGACGAAATACTCCACCGCGTTGTTCGGGAAGAAGCTCTTCATCTCGCCATAAAGCTGGGCCGCCAGCGTCTTGTTGGGCGCCAGTATCAGCGCCGGGCGCTGGGTCTGCTGGATGACCTGCGCGGCGGTGAAGGTCTTGCCCGACCCGGTCACCCCCAGCAGGGTCTGGTACCGGGAACCCTTTTTGGCTTCGCTCACCAATTCGGCGATGGCCGCGGGCTGATCCCCGGTCGGCTGGAATGGGGACACGAGTCGGAACAATCCCAT
>DAOVHN010000109.1 GCA_030671915.1 Pseudomonadota bacterium | reverse complement strand
TTTCACGGCGAATTTGCGCTCAAGCCGGACGGTCAGGCGCGCGATTGGGTAGCAGTAGGCGAAAAAGATCAGCATGATGAAGCTGTAGAAGGGCACCAGCAGTTCCGGGTGATTGTCCTCCGCCTCGATGGCCTGGCGCGCCAGGGTCACGATCTCCTCGACGGCCAGCAGCGAACAGAGCGGCGTCGCCATGGTCAGGATCGCATACCAGTTCATCCACGGCGGGATCATGCGTTTTATGCATTGCGGCAGGATGATCATCCACAGGATCTGGCGGCGGTTGAAGGCCAACGCCTCCGACGCCTCCCACTGGGCCGACGGCACCGACTGCACGGCGCCGCGCACGATCTCGGAAATATTGGCCATGATCGGCAGCGACAGGCCGAACACCGCCTTGGTCCAGTCGGGAATCGCGATGATGGTATCGCCGATCACGATCTCGAAGGGCAGGGCCAGCATGACGATGAACAACAGCACCAGCCAGGGCGAGTTGCGGAATAGCTGCGTGACGAACCAGGCGGTCCGGCGGATCGCCGGGATAAGCGATATCTGCGCCAGCCCCAGCGCGGCGCCCGCAACCGTGCCGATCGCCATCGCCAGGAACGAAATGATAACGTTGAACAGGAAGCCGCTTTTCACCAGGAAGGGCAGCCAGCGCCACAGCGCGTCCACCGCCTGGCCGTAGGTGTAGGCGGCCTGGGCCGTCAGCGGCCACAGCAGCATCAGCGCCAGCAGCACCAGCGGCGTCCAGGCCGGCAGGCCGGCGAGCCAGCGGCTTACCATCATCGCCTCGGGCGCGCGGGCGCGGGTCTGGTCCAGCGGCAGCAGCACGGGCAGGTCCGTTGTCGGGGCTGAGGTGACGCCGGGAATGTGTTTCATCGCGGGCCCCTCAATTCCCGTATCCGGGGATGCGCATGCCGTGTTCCCAGCGATGCATGCCGAACACCAGGATGCCGACCAGCAGGATATAAACGACGAACAGCAGCAACATTGCCGGGTATAGCGCCGACGGATAGTCGTTCCAGATGCTTACCGCCTGGTAGAGCAGTTCCGGCACCGCAATGGCGAAGGCTTGGGTCGTGGTCTTCACCAGATTGACCAGATTGTTGTTCAAGGCCGGCAGGCTGACCCGGAAAGAGAGCGGCAGCACCACATGGCGGAAAATGCCCAGCCGCGTGTAGCCCAGCGCTTCGGCGGCCTCCACCGTCGAGCGCGGCACCGCCTCGATGCCGGCGCGGAAGATTTCCACATTGAAGGCGCCGGCGAAAAAGCTGAGCGAGATGATCGCCCACCCCACATTGGAAATGATCGGGATTTCCAGCCAGCCGTCCGGCGAGTAGGTCGGCGTGAACTGGCCCAGCGCGAAATAGAAGAAAAGAAGCTGAACGAAGGGCGGCGTGTTGCGGAAGAACTGGATATAGCCCTGCACGATCATGCGCGGTATGCGCAGATGCGAACCCTGCATCCAGGCGCCGCCGACACCGATGATCACGCTGAGGATAACGCAGGCGATCGACAATGTGATCGTATAGCCCAGACCCGTCAGGATCCGGTCGGCCTGCACCGGGTCATGAAAGAATATGAAGTTCCACCGGGGAAAATCCTCGGCGAGTTGCCTGAAGAAATCTTGAAAGGAAGCGAGCATTGGCCGGCCTTGTTTACGCCTTGCGGCGGCAAGGGCGCGAACGGGACGCCCGGCTTGGGCCGCCCCGACGCACTTCGGGCTCTTACTTGTCGAGCCAGTCCTTCATGCGCTCTTTCTGGCTGGCCAGGAAGGCGGTGGGCTGGATGCCCCACTTCTTCTCAAGCTCGATCAGGCGGCCGGATTGCAGCCAGTTGAAGCTCATGCCGGTCATGAACTGCCCGAATACGCAGTCCTTCTCGGCCGGCGGCACGGCCAGGCCCCAGGGATTGTCGTCTTCCGAGTTCAGCGGCATCTCGTAAGCGTCCCAGTTTCCCGAGGACAGGTCGGACATGATCGAGGAATCGTCATAGACCCAGGCGATGCACTTCTTGTCGCGTAGCGCCTGCTTGGCCTCGGCATTGCCGGTAAAGGCGATGATATCGGCGCCGTAACGTTCCGACACGATCTTGTTGTAGAAGGCGCCCTGCTTGCCGCAAACCGGTTTGCCGCGCAAATCTTCCCACTTCTTCAGTCCCACCGCCTTGGGCGACATGACGTTGGTGCCAGACGTGTAGTAGTTCGGCTGGATGATGCCGACGATCTTGCGGCGATCGGCGCGGTCCGACATGGTGGCGATCATCAGGTCGATCTTGCCCTGTTCCAGGAACTGCATGCGATTCGACGACTGGACCGGGACCATCTCCAGTTTCACGCCCATGGTCTCCGCCACGTCCTTCGCCATGTCGATTTCCATGCCGACCAGCCCGCCATCCGAATTGCGGAAGCCCCACGGCTTGTAGTCGGCCTTCACGCCGACCACGATCTTGCCGCGCGACATAACCTTGTTCCAGGCATCGTTGGTGCATTGGGCGGCGCTGGCCGCTGTGGTGGTGGCCAGCAGCGCGGTGATTGCCGTAGCCGCAAGAAGTTTTTTCATCATTTCGGTGGTCTCCCTGTTTGACGTTGAATCTCCGGTCGGTTTGCCGGCCGCCGCGCGAACAGTAGCGCGGATTTTAATTTGTTAGCGAACGGTAACGCTGCATGGCGTGGCGGGCAAGGGAAAGGGCAAAAAAAATACTGAACACGCGGCCCGTTGTCCGCCAGCCTTGTAATCGGCAGGACGAATCCGAAAAAGAATAGGTCTAGATCAAGGGAAAGAATAGCGGGCATATAATCGCGGACGAATTTTGAAATACCGACTGATATATGGCCAAGAGTACGCCTGGCATAGAACGGTCGGCCAGGCCATGAATATTGTTGCGCCTTAACGGTGCGCCTTCTCATTTCCGTCAAATTTTACATTTTATGCGGAATTTTTCTCTGCCATTAACCTTTTAATAAGGTTAATGGGGCCAAACTTGGCATGACTACGCTACAATAGTGAGTGGAGGGTCAAGATGGTTGTTAGCAGCAATGTCCGGAATTTCACGTTGATGTGGATGCGCCGGCTCGTCTACTACTTCATCGGCGTCACCAGCGCCACCGGCACATTCGTTATGTTGCTGGGCGCCTTTCTGGTCGTCAGCGGCGTGCTGGAATGGTAGCGCCGCTCTATAATCCGTAAATAATCAATAATTTGATGGGGGACTGGATCGCGGAAGTAGCCGCGGGTCAGGGGATTCTCGCCGCCGGCGCAAGCGTTTCGCCGTCGTAGAACCACAAACGGTCCTCACCCAGGCTCAGCCTGACGCCGCCGATGCGGTCATCGATACCGTTCAACACGATGGCATTGTCGTCGCCGTTCAGCACGTCAATCCCGGCGTCGGTCAGTTTCGTCAGGGTATGGCGGAAAGTCAGACCGTCGCCCGCCATCTCCAGCAGGGGCCAGGGCAGGTCCGGGTTCGCCAGGCGCCGGAGCCGGTGGAACAGCCAGCCATCGCCCGGAAAAACGGCCAGGCCGGAGGAATGACGCAGGCAGCCGCCAACGGTTTGCGCGGCGGTTGCCGGATTGGCGCCGCTGTTGTTCAGCAGCATCTCGTCCCAGAAGCCCAGCCCCGACTTCACGGCCGGATACCAGGCCAGCCACGCGCGCATGCCTTCCTTAAGCGGGGACGGCCATGGCGTATCGGGCCGGCAGAAATCGATCAGCAATTCGGGCGTCGGCGTCGTCGCGGCGCGCCAGATCTGGCGGTAACAGGCCTCCGTCTGTTTGTCCATCGGCTGCCACGGCCCCGCCAGCTCCATCAAATTCGTGTGGAATGCTCCCAGCGGATGGCGGCCGCCCAGCGCCCCGAAGACCGGTTCCAGGTCGATCAGCCGCAGCCGGCGAACATCCAGTTCCAGCAGGTCGAAGGCTTCCAGCACGAAGCCCGTCAGCAAGCTTTCGGCCATCGCCGGGCCGAGCCAGAGATAGATAGCGTCGGCATTGGCCAGCCTGTCGCGGACCGCCACCAACTGTTGCCACAGTGTCGACCCTTCGGGTTCCCGTGTCTCCACCGTGGCCCAATAGGCCAGCCGCGGCTTGTCCCATTCCTCGGGGTCGCCCAGCGGCGCCAGCGGCCCGCAGCACAGGGTATCGGGATCGCAGATCAGACGGGACGGCGGCACGCCGAATTCGGTCCGGACAACCCCACCCATCTCTTCGCCATGCATAATATGAAACTCGTTCTCGCCGAATTGCATCGGTCTCAGCCCTCCGTGCCGCCCTGAACCAGCGTCTTGCCGTCAAAGAGCCAGTGATTTTCGGTGGTCAGCGTCACCCCGCCGATACGGTCTTCGATCCCGTTCAGCGCGATGGCGTCGGCCTCGCCGGCCAGCACGGCACGTCCTGCGTCGGTGAGAATGACCTCGGTCCGCCGCATCCTTTCCCCCTTGCCATGAATCTGCACAAGCGGATGGCGCAGGGCCGGGTCGCCTATTTGTTTGAGACGATGGAAAAGCCATCTGTCGTTGGGGAAATCGGGCATGTCCCTGGCCAAATCCAGGGTGTCACCGAAAATCGCGCTAACGATTTTCACCACTTTCCGCCGACTGTCCGTGCATTTGCCGAGGGCCAGTTTTTCCCAAAATCCCAACCCGGATGCGGTGGATGGATAGCGCAGCATATACGCCTTCGCCGCGATCCTGACCGAGTCCGGATATGCCGAACTGGCGCCAATCCCGATCAGGCGATCGGGAGCAGGGTCGGTAACCGCCAGCCAGATATCCCGGCAGGCGGCCCGAAGGCCATCATCCAGGCCGCGCCACGGGCCGATCTGTTCGAGATATTTGCAACAAAGCCCCCCTACCGATGGCTCGACCCCCAGCGGAGTGCGGACTGGTGACAAATCCACAAGGCGGAACCGGGCCGGATCGATCCGCGTCCGGTCGAGAATCGTGAGAGCGAGTCCCAGCAGCAACACCTCCGACAGCAACGGCCCCAGCCAGAGATAGACTGTGTCCGCGTTTGCCATGCGATCTTGTTCGGCCTCCAATTTGGCCGGAAACACGCCTAGGGCCTTATCATAATTATCGCGATCCGGAAGGTCCGGCAGATTCAGCCAGAAGGCTCGCCTGGCGGACTGCCACGTCGCCGCGCTTTCATATGGGGCGAGCGGCCCGAATGCGAGGTCGTCCTGGTCGACAAGCATCCGGTCGCGGGAAATGCCGAAGCATTCTCGCAGTTCCGCTGCCGCAGTATCTCCACGCACGATATGAAACTCGTTCTCGCCGAATTGCATCGGTCTCTTACCCTCGCTCTTTTACGCCCGGCCACTTTGCGCCCGCAACCGATAAGCAAGTCTTAATGCGCCAATTCGCGCGGGGCTTCGGCGATTATTGCGGTTAGGATGGCGCATAGTCCGAACGACAGAGGAGACACCGCCATGCCGCAACCCGACCATATAGTCCGCGTCGACCTGCCGGACCAGGAGGGGCTGGACGAGGACATCGGCAAATACTTCGCCGTCTGCCAGGAAAAGCTTGGCCTGGTGCCCTATGTGCTGCGGGCCTATACGGGCAATCAGGCGAAGCTGAGGAACTTCATGTCCTTCTATAACGAGTTGATGCTGGCCGAGTCCGGGCTGTCGAAGCTGGAGCGCGAGATGATCGCCGTCGTCGTGTCGTCGGCCAACCGCTGCTATTACTGCCTAGTTGCCCATGGTCAGGCGGTGCGCAGGCTTTCCGGTGATCCGCAATTGGGCGAGATGATGGCGATGAACTACCGCGTGGCGGAGTTGGAGCCGCGCCAGCGCGCCATGCTGGATTATGCCTGGAAGCTGACGAAATCGCCGCACGATATCGGCGAGTCCGACCGCCAGGCGCTGCGCGAGGCGGGTTTCACGGACGCGGACATCTTCGACGTCACCGACACCGCCGCCTTCTTCAACTATACCAATCGCATGGCCCACGGCCTCGACATGATGCCGAACCCGGACTACCACGCGATGGAGCGTTAATACCTGTATCCTGACCTTACCGAGGAAGAAGAAATGACTAACGCCGTCTGGATCATCATGTATGAGCTTCAGCGGGCTCGGGCGGCTGAATATCTCGGGTGGTTCCACGAGGTTCACATCCCGGAAAAACTGGCGCGGCCGGGCTATGACTGGGCGTCTCACTATCGCGTCGTGCGCGATGGCGACGAAGCGTCCTCCGGCGATGGGGATATGGTCTGCATCGCCCTGTTCGGGGGCCAGGCTACCAGCGTCTTTTACAATCCCAGCCCGGCCCAGTTGAAGCCTACCCAATCGGCCGAAACGCGGGATATGATGACCTGCCGAAAGAATTCGCGGAGTTTAATTCTGTCGGGGGAATGGGCGGTCGACGGCCATGGCGTCGCCAATGAAGGCAAACCCGCCATCGACGCCGAGACGATCGCCGTGGCGCTCTGCGATGCCGCCGGAAACGATGAGGATTTCGGCGCCTGGCTGGTTCAGGACCATCTCAATGCCGTCGCGCGGGACCAGGGCTGCATCGGTGTGCGCAAATTTCTCGCGTCCACGGGCGGCGCCAAGCATGCGATTTTCCATGAGCGCTCTAATCCAGCGGCGGCGCCATTAGTGTTTGCCGATACCGTAAACGACGAGTGGACAGCGCGGGTCAAAGGGTATGTCAGCCACCCCCTGGGCGCGCCGAAAACGGCCCAGCTTCTGCGGCATGCCCGAACCTGATCGAAGCGGAACAAAAGAAGCGCCGTCCACCGGCCTCGACAAGATGCCCAACCCGGACTGTCACGCGATAGACCGGCGGTTGGTCGATTACAGGCCGTTGACAGCGCAAACCCAAATGCAGATACTCCGCGGCTTCCGTTGAACTGAGTGAGTTATTTGGCCCTGGGAGGGGGTAAGCCGTGATTCCATCCGTGATGCCGACATATGGCCGGTCCGAGATCGCTTTCGAGCGGGGTGAGGGTGTTTATCTGTTCGCCACCGACGGCCGACGCTATCTCGACTTCGCGGCGGGCATCGCGGTGAACAGCCTCGGCCATGCCCATCCTCATCTGGTCAAGGCGCTGCGGGGCCAGGCGGCGAAGCTGTGGCATACCTCGAACCTCTATACGGTGCCGGAACAGACCAGGCTGGCCGACCGGCTGGTCGCGGCGTCCTTCGCCGACACGGTGTTCTTCTGCAATTCCGGCGTTGAGGCGATGGAGGGCGGCATCAAGCTCTGCCGGCGCTATCACCATGTCGGCGGTAATCCGCAAAAATGGCGGATCATCACCTTCGACGGCGCGTTCCACGGCCGTTCGCTGGCGACGTTGTCCGCCGCCGGTAATGCCAAGCATCTGGACGGATTCGGGCCCAGGGTGGATGGGTTCGATCAGGTCGCCTTCAACAATCTCAACGAGGTTCGCGCCGCCGTCACCGACGAGACCGCGGCGATCCTCGTGGAGCCGATTCAGGGCGAGGGCGGTATCCGCAAGGCCGACCTGCGGTTCTTGAAGGAATTGCGCACCGTTTGCGACGAATATGGCATTCTGCTGTTCCTCGACGAAATCCAGTGCGGCATGGGCCGGACCGGCAAGCTGTTCGCCCATGAGTGGGCCG
>DAOVHN010000196.1 GCA_030671915.1 Pseudomonadota bacterium | reverse complement strand
CGTCTCGACGCCCGCTACGCCCGGATCGTCGAAGGGCATGCCTTGGGCGCGACCCACATCCTGATCCATTTCTGCTACCGCGACGCCGATCAGAGCCGCTTGATCCTCGACGATCTCGCAGGCCGGCTGAGTCTGGCCCGGCGGCATGAGCCAATACCGCTGCGCGCGGCCTGAGTTAACTAGGGGCGGGGGAGCGACGAGCGCCCCCGAATAGTGGAAAACCCGGGAGGCTTAATTGCCTTCCGGGTTTTTTCCGTGTTTGGCGATTGCCGATCGTTACGGGTCGTGCGGCTCGGTCTGTTTGCAGCTGTCGCGCCGCGCGAACCAGTTCGACCAGTTGGTCAGGCGCGAGCGACCGTCGCGCCAGCCGGCGTCGGGCCAGCGGAAATCGAGATAACCCAGCAGGCAGCCGAGCGTGACATGGGTAATGTTCACCGGGCCAACCAGCTCCCGGGCGTTGGTCTCGAACCAGTCGAGGCCGGATTCGATGCGGTCCCACTGGTCATCGACATAATCGGGCCAGCGCCGTTCCTCCGGCCTCAGCCAGGTCTCGTAGCGCACCAGCACCGCCGCCTCCATCATGCCCTGGGCCAGCGCATGCCGCGTCAGCACGTCCCAGCGGTCCGGCCCCGGGGCTGGGATAATCTGCCCGCCGCCAGCCAGATCGTCGAGATATTCGCAGATCACCGTCGAATCATACAACACCCGCCCGTCATCCAGCAGCAGGGCCGGGATCTTGCGCAGCGGGTTGACGTTGGCCGCATAGTCGGCGTTTTCCTTCGCTGGCGCGACCGCCTGGAGAACCAACTCGATCTCGTCGCCCAGTCCCAGCTCGATCGCCGCAACGCGCACCTTGCGCGCGAATGGCGACTGCGGCGCATACATCAGTTTCATCGTCAATGGTTTCCCCCCCACCCGTTCGATGACAGGCAGTCTGCCCTAGTATGGGCCGGAGGTATAGGAATTCCTGCGGTTGTTCGGCGCAGAGTCCAGGCCAAACCAGAATCACAGCCGCAACCCCACCTTCCGCCCCTCATGGATTGCCATGTGGACGCGGCGGGGGTGGACGCTGTCGCCAATGCTGTGGATTTCCAGGCCGCTGCCTTCCAGCTCGCGGGCCAGCCAGTCCTCAGGCACCGGGATGCCGGCCAGCACCAGGCTGTCGGCTGCCAGCACGGTTTCCTCGCCGTCGCGCAGGTCGATCAGTATAGCGCCGTCACCGCACCATTCCCCGATGGCGGTCTCGGTGCAGGTCCGGACGCCGAGTTGCTTGAAGCGTCGGCGGATCGGCCAGTCGGCGGTGGTGCGGGTCAGCTCGGCACCGATAACCGGCAGCCAGCTAACGACCGTCACCCGGTGGCCGACTTCGGCCAGATGCAGGGCCGTGCCCAGCCCGTCCCAATGGCCGATATCATCCAGCAGGATAACATTTTCGCCGGGCCGCGCGCTTCGCGCCATCACCTCGTCCACGGAAAAGACGTTGCCCCGATCAATGCCCGGCAGCGTTTCGACTTGCGGCAGCGCCTTCTGGAAGCCGGTCCCCGCCGGCTGCGCGCCGGTCGCCAGCACCACGGCGTCGGCGCCGAAGTCGCGCACCTCGTCCGCGTCCATCGGGCTGTTATAGTTCACTCTGACCTGCAATTTCTCCAACTGCGTCTCGTACCACTGTATCAGGTCCAGGATCTGCGCCCGGCGCGGCTGCATGCCGGCGAGGCGGAACCGTCCGCCCAATTTGTCCGACGCCTCGCTCAGGGTCACCCGGTGCCCGCGTTCGGCCGCGGCCCGCGCCGCCTCCATCCCCGCCGGGCCGCCACCGACGACCAGAATGTCGCGCGGCGCGTCGGCCAACGTAAATCGGTCGCCGCCCCATTCGAACTCACGGCCCGAGGACGGGTTGACGACACAGGAAATCCAGTAATCGCGGTAACGCCGCCCCCAGCACATCTGGTTACAGCTGAGGCAGGGCCGCACGTCTTCCGGCCGGCCCGCCATCGCCTTGCCCGCCATATGCGGGTCGGCGATCTGGCCACGCACGATCGACACCATGTCGGCCTGGCCCGCGCCGATCACGGCATCGGCGTTTTCCGGCGTGCGGATATGGCTTTCCACCTGCAATACGGCGTTTTTCAGCGCCGGGCGCAAAGCCTCCGCGAAGGGCGCGCCCAGCTTGTCCCCGTACATCACCGTCGGCATCAGCTTGTAGAAGTCGAAATAGCCGCCGGTGCCGACGGTCACGTAATCCATCAGTCCGCGCTCGTCATGCCAGGCCAAAATCTCCTTCATCTCCTCGATCGACAGCGTGACCTCGACCTCGGCGTCGATGCTGGTCGCCAGCCCGATGATGAAATCCTCACCCACCAATTCGCGAATGCGCTCCACGATGCGGCGGGAAAAACGCATGCGGTTCTCGAAACTGCCACCCCATTCGTCGTCGCGGGCATTCGACCAGGGCGTCCAGAACTGCTCGATCAGGGCCTGGTAGTTGGCGAACAGCTCGACCCCGTCGAAGCCGGCCTCATGGGCGCGGCGCGCGGCCTGGCCGTGGGCCTCGATCAGCTCCTCGATCTCGGTCGCCGTCATGGCGTGGCTGCCGTCGCTGTCATGCCAGGACGGACGGCCCGAGGGCGACCAGTTCGGGGCCCATGAATTATCCGCGTCGCCATGCGCGCCGACATGATAGATCTGCTGGATCATCACTGTGCCATGTTCGTGGCAGGCGTCGGTAATGCGCCGGAAGGTGGGGATAATGCTGTCGTCGTCGTTGCGGAAATTGCCTCGGGTCAGAACGCCCGTGCGGTGCACCGGCACCGGCTCCACCACGATCATCGCCGCCCCGCCGATGGCGCGCTCCAGGTAATAATTCAGATGCCGCTCGCCCGGCAGCCCGGCCTCGGCCATGTTCGCGGTATGCGCCCCGAAGACCAGCCGATGCTTCAGCGTCTTGTGGCGCAGCGTCAGCGGCTGGAACAGATGCGGAAACGGCGTATCGGCCATGGCGCGCCCTCCCGTGGATGCCGGACAATACCGAAACTTAGCGCCGCAAACCGGCAACGGCCAGTTCCGGCGGCGACATGCAGCCGTCCCATGGCGACTTCAACGCGTCAGATTGTTCCTGACTGTTCCGCAGCGCCGGGAAATCGCCTCGACGATCTGGCCCAGAATCCAGTCCCCGCCGGCTGGCATGGTTTCGACGGCGTCGCGGGCGCGCCCAAGATTTCCTTCGACGCGATCCACGAGATTTCCCACCCGGACCAGCGTCTGCGCCGGGTTCATCCCGCATGCTTCCGCCATGCGCCGCCAATGCCGCCCGCAGATATGGTCGCCCCGTCGTTGGTCGTCGACCGACTGGGCCAGATTGGCCGTGATCCTGGGATAGGGGGTTGCGCACATGATATCGTAGAGTGGCGCCAACCGAACTTGGTCGTGCCTTATTATCAACGAGTAGTTCTTCGCGTGCGCATCGGTGTTGTTCACCAGCACGTTAAAGACCACCGCATCCAGAAGGGCCAGGCGGTCCCGCGCCGTCGCACTGGCGTGCTCGTCGATGAAGGCGAACATATTCTCAATGGACGGCCCCGGCCCACCGGTCTGATTGTGCTGATATTTCCTGTGCGGTGGGAGGCCGAGGGCCTGACAGAAATCTTCCTGGTGGATGCGAATCCATCCTGTCGGCCGGCTCTCGTCGGGCCGGCGGTCATAGCGCTCGACCAGAAGGTAGGCGCGATCACCGGCGCGCCCGGTCGTGACGGCGGCGGTATTCAGACGGCAGAGCCGCGCCAGCGTCAGGCAGAACGCCTCGTTGAAAACACTGCCGGGCAGACGGTCGCTGTCAGGCTTCAGAATGTGGGTCGATGGCGCGCCGTTGACCGGGATGGCAATATTACCGTCGGCAATGGCGACTGTCAGTTTGTCCTGCACCCCGGCAAGCGACATGGAAACACCCTCTTCGCCGACAAGGAATGGTTTGGCCGGCAGTTCCGCGATGATGCGCTGCAGGTCTTCATCGCTGCCGACCGGCATATATCTGGGCGGGCTTGCCGTGGCTGGAGTCGATCCGATCGACAGGGCGCCCGCCGTGTCGCGGCCCGAATGCGACAGCAACTCGACGATATCGTCGGGACTCGCGCCGACCGAACGGCCCATTGCCAGCAACGCCTGCCCTTCGGGAAGCAGGTTCGCCAACCACGGAAGGATTGTACCGGCTGGATACGGCGTGTCGACAAGGGGCATGGTGACCGATATCGGGAAGGCGCCGCGCGCGGCAAGCCATCGTTCCGAATAGAGAAATTCGACGTCGCCTTCTGTGGCGATCTCGCCCACGGGGAAGCCTTCGAACGAAATCGGTACCGGCATGAATCAGCCCTCGAAACCTGGCACGGCGTCCTGCGTTGCGCCAAGATCCTCGGCTGAGGCGGCATCGATCAGGCGAAAACCAACCCCCGCCGCGACCCGAAGCGCGCGGCCCAACTCACAAGTCGGCTTGCCCTTTTCAAGGTCGACGACAAATCGCTCACCAACCCCGACGGCGAGCGCCAGGTCACGCTGGGTCATCCCCAGCGCCTTGCGCTTCCGTTGCACGGCCCGGCCGAATTCGACGGCGTTATGAATGGCATCGCTTTGCATTTGGAATCCGATTGCTTCCCGATCGGGAAGATATGCATAAATTCCTTCCGTTGCAACCCGTTTTCTTCCCGTTCGGGATGATAGACGGGGCGGTCGCGCTGAATTAACCAAAATCTTCCCGATCGGGAAGATAGCCGTTGGAGATATCCAGAAACCGCTCCACCGCGCGCAGGAACGACTCCGGCTTTTCGGCGTGGACCCAATGACCAACGCCAGGGTTGACGCTGAGTGTCGCGGCGGGGAAGAGGCGGAGGACCAGTTCGCGATGTTCCGGCTTCACATAGCCGAACTCGCTGCCGATGATGAAGTCCTCGTCGGCCAGTTCGCGGATGCGCTCGCCGATGCGACGGGAAAAACGCATGCGGTTCTCGAACCCTCCGCCCCATTCGTCATCACTTTTGTTCGACCAGGGCGTCCGGAATTGCTCGATCCGCGCCTGGTAGTTGGCGAACAGTTCGACCCCGTCGAAGCCGGCCTCATGGGCGCGGCGGCGACCTGCCTTCGCCCGTCAGCGACCAGCTAGCCAACAAAAAAACGGCGGATCGCTCCGCCGCCGTCATCAGGTTATGTGCAGTGTATTATTACGTTCGGGTCCGGCCGGGCCGGCCGCATCCTTCTTCATGTACCCTCAAATGCCACCGACGATACGGATATTTTCCTTACACCGCGCGGAACTACCCCCTCAGATAGCCGCCACGGCATCGCCGATGCCACGAGTCGGACTCTATACCGCGTCGCCAAACAAACACAATAGAAATTCGACAATCGGGATGTCGATTGTTTATGCACTGTTGCACAACTGCAACAGTTTTGGCGCCATGGCAAATTCCGGGGTGGCGCCATGGCGCCATGGCGCCTTGTTTCCCCGCGCGAAACAGCGCCTGAGCCCGGCCAGCGGCGCGAGCCCTACCTGTCCAGGAAGCGCCG
>DAOVHN010000004.1 GCA_030671915.1 Pseudomonadota bacterium | reverse complement strand
GGCGAAATCGTCAACGGTCTGGTCAAGCGTTTCGAGTTCGGCACGGTAACCGTCGATCTGGGCCGGGGCGAGGCGGTGTTGCGCCGCGACGAGGTGCTGCCCCGTGAAAGTTTCCGCCGCGGCGACCGTGTGCGCGCCTATATCTACGACGTGCGCAGCGAACAGCGCGGTCCGCAGATTTTCCTGTCGCGCAGCCACCCGGAATTCCTGGCCAAGCTGTTCGCCCAGGAAGTGCCCGAGATTTATGACGGCATAATCGAAATAAAAGCCGTCGCCCGCGACCCGGGCAGCCGCGCCAAGATCGCCGTTCTCTCCAACGACGGCAGCATCGACCCGGTCGGCGCCTGCGTCGGCATGCGCGGCAGCCGTGTCCAGGCGGTCGTCGCCGAACTGCAGGGCGAAAAGATCGACATCATTCCCTGGTCGCCCGATCCCGCGACCTTCGTGGTCAACGCGCTGGCCCCGGCCGAAGTGGCCAAGGTCGTGCTCGACGAGGACACCCGCAAAATCGAGGTGGTGGTGCCCGACGATCAGTTGAGCCTGGCGATCGGACGACGCGGCCAGAATGTACGTCTGGCCTCGATGCTGAGCGGCTGGGATATCGACATCCTGACCGAGGAGCAGGAATCCGAGCGGCGCCAGGCCGAATTCCACGAACGCAGCGAGCGCTTCATAACGGCGCTGGACGTGGACGACGTCATTGCCCATCTGCTGGTCACCGAAGGTTTCACGTCGATCGAGGAAATCGCCTATGTGCCAGTTGAAGACCTGACGGAAATAGAGGGCTTCGACGAGGAAGTCGGCGCTGAATTGAAAGCCCGCGCCGGTAACTTCCTGGAGGAAGAAGCCGAGCGGCTGACCGCGCGCCGGCGCGAACTGGGCGTCGAGGACGATCTTTCCGAGGTTCCTGGCCTGACCGCCGGCATGCTGGTCGCGCTGGGCGAGGCCGGTGTGAAAACGGTCGAGGATTTCGCGGATCTGGCGTCGGACGAGTTGACCTCGGGCGAGGATGCGTTCCTTGGCAGTTTCGATCTTTCGACCGAAGAAGCGAACAACATGATTATGGCTGCTCGCGTTCAGGCAGGCTGGTTCAGCGCGGAAGAGCTGGCCGCCGCAAACGCCGTGGACGAGAACGAGGGCGATAGCATAGACGAGCAGGAAGCGGCGCCGAGCGACGGCGTGAGCACCTGAACAATGGCCCGGAGGAAGAACACAGGAAATGCAGGCAGGCCTTCGCCATGATACGCCGCGTACAGCGGCGCCCGCGGATAGCCGGACGGTACAGCGTCGCTGTATCGTCACCGGCGAAGTGCGCGCGAGAGAGGACCTTCTGCGTTTCGTCGTCGACCCTTCGGGACACCTTATCCCCGACATAACCGGTCGGGCACCCGGCCGCGGAATATGGTTGAGCGCGGACCGCGATAGCGTTAAGACGGCCTGTTCGCGCAAGCTTTTTGCGCGGGCGGCGCGCAGACCGCTGGAAATAGATCCTGAACTGGACCGGAAAATCGAAGAGCTTCTTGTCGCCCGATGCATCGAGACGATCGGGCTGGCGCGCCGCGCCGGCCAGGCTGTAGCGGGATTCGAGAAGGTCCGCGCCTGGCTGAAACGGGAACAGGCGGCGATTCTGCTGGCGGCGCGCGACGGCGCCGCGGACGGGCGTGAAAAACTAAGGCGCTTGGCCCCCGGCATAACTGTCCAGGACTGTTTGACGAGCGACGAGATGGGTCGCGCCTTTGGACGCGATCAAGCGGTCCATGCTGTGCTGGCGCCCGGCGCGCTGGCTGGGAAATTCGAACTGGAAGCACGGAAACTAAAAGGTTTCCGGGCGTAACGGCCGTGAACGAGGACTGGAATGACTGACAAGAAAGAAGAAACGGAAAGCAAGCTGACGCTGCGCAAGCCGGGTCGCCTCGAACTGAAGAAGACAGTCGACGCAGGCCAGGTAAGCCAGAGCTTCAGCCACGGCCGAACCAAGAAAGTCGCGGTCGAGGTGAAACGCAAGCGGACCTTCGAACGCGGTGCCGGCGGCAAAATGACGGCCGTTAGCCGTCAGGCGGCGGCGGCCGAACCGGAGAAACCGGAAGCGGCGCCGGCGCTCCGCAACCTGACCGACCGGGAGCGCGAGGCGCGCGTCCGGGCGCTAAAGGGCGCGGCGGTGGAGGACGAAAAGCAACGGCTGGTCGATCTCCAGGCCAAGCACGAGGCGGAGGACGCCGCGCGCCGGGCGGCGCAGGAAGAATCGCAGCGCCGACTCCAGGAGGAAGAGGAAGCCCGCCGGAGCGCCGCGGAAGGGGAAGCCAGCCGCAAGGCCGAGGAAGAAGCGGCCCGCCGCAAGGCCGCGGAAGCGCGCGTGCAGCCGGCGCAGCCGGAACCGGTACTCGCGACCGAACCCGTCATCGAGGCGGAGGCGCCTGCCAAGCATCGCGTCAAGACCAAGGTCGAAAAGCCGGCGCCCGCGCGCAGCCGCCAGGAACCGCGCCGGCGCGCCGGCAAACTGACCATCAGCAGGGCGCTGGACGGCGATGACGAAAAGCGAGGCCGGAGCATGGCCGCGCTGCGGCGCGCGAGGGAAAAGGAAAAGCAGCGCCAGAGGGCGACCGATCCCGACAGTATCAAAAAAATCGTGCGCGAAGTGATCGTGCCCGAAACCATTACCGTGTCCGACTTGGCAAACCGCATGGCCGCGCGTGGCGCGGAAGTCGTTAAAGCCCTGATGAAGCTGGATATAATGGCAACCATCAACGAGACCATAGACGCCGACACGGCGGAACTGGTGGTCAACGAATTCGGCCACAAGGTAAAACGCGTATCGGAGGCGGACGTGGAAATCGGTATCGAGGGCATCGAGGACAAACCAGAGGACATGAAGCCTCGCGCGCCGGTGGTCACCGTCATGGGCCATGTCGACCACGGCAAAACCTCGCTGCTGGATGCGCTGCGCGAAACCGACGTGGTGTCCGGCGAGGCTGGTGGCATCACCCAGCATATTGGCGCCTATCGCGTATCGCTTTCGGATGGGCAGCAGATCACCTTCCTGGACACACCGGGCCATGAGGCCTTCACCAACATGCGCGCCCGCGGCGCCCAGGCAACCGATATCGTGGTGCTGGTGGTCGCGGCCGACGACGGCGTGCAGCCGCAGACCATCGAGGCGATCCGCCATGCCCAGGCGGCGGAAGTGCCGATGATCATCGCGATCAACAAGATGGACAAGCCGGACGCCGACCCCAACCGGGTGCGCAACGAACTGCTGCAGCATGAGGTCGTCGTCGAAAGCATGGGCGGCGAGGTGCAGGATGTGGAAGTCTCGGCCACCAAGAAGATGAACCTGGACAAGCTGGAGGAGGCGATCCTCCTGCAGGCGGAAATTCTGGAACTGCAGGCAAATCCGAACCGCACGGCATACGGCACCATCGTCGAGGCGCGCCAGGAACGCGGGCGCGGCTCGGTCGCAACCGTCCTGGTCCAGCGCGGCACCCTGAACGTGGGCGATATATTCATCGCCGGCGGCGAATGGGGCCGCGTGCGCGCCCTGATGGACGATCACGGCGCCAGTGTCGATAGCACCGGTCCCTCCATACCGGTCGAGGTTCTCGGCTTCCAGGGCACCCCGTTGGCGGGCGATGATTTCGCCGTCGTCGAGGACGAGGCCCGGGCGCGCGAGATCACCGAATACCGCCAGCGCATGGAGCGCGACAAGCGCAGCGCCGCAGGCGAGCGCGGCACCCTGGAACAGATGTTCACCCAGATCAAGGAGGGTACGGCCAGCGAACTGCCGGTGGTGGTCAAGGCCGATGCGCAAGGGTCCGTGGAGGCGATCGCCGCTTCCTTCGACAAGCTGTCCACCGACGAGGTCAAGGTGCAGATGCTGCACAGCGCCGTCGGCGGCATCACCGAATCCGACGTGACGCTGGCGCGTGCTTCCGGCGGCCTGATCATCGGCTTCAATGTGCGCGCCAACCCGCAGGCCCGCGAGTTGGCCAAGCGGGACGGGGTTGATATCCGCTACTATTCGATCATCTACAACGCGCTGGACGACATCAAGGCGATGCTGAGCGGCATGCTGGCGCCGGAGCTTCGCGAGAAGTTCCTGGGCAACGCGGAAATCCGCGAGGTGTTCAACATCACCAAGGCCGGCAAGGTGGCCGGTTGTTTCATCACGGATGGCGTAATCAAGCGTGGCGCCGGCGTCCGCCTGCTGCGCGACGATGTGGTGATCCACGAAGGCAAGCTGAAGACGCTGAAGCGCTTCAAGGACGAAGTCCGCGAGGTACAGCACGGGTATGAGTGCGGCATGGCGTTCGAAAACTACGAGGACATCAAGGTCGGCGATGTGATCGAAGCCTTCGAGGTCGAGGAAATCGCGCGCGAGCTTTGAGATTATTACTGACAAGGCGCCGGCCGGGTTTATTCCGGCCGGCGATTGGAATCCCATGAGCAGGAAAAAAAAGGGAAAGGCGCCGAGCCAGCGACAGCTGCGCGTCGGTGAGGAATTGCGCCACATACTGGCGGAACTTCTCGGACGCGGCGATTTGCACGACCCAGCGCTGGCCGGCAAGTCGATCACCGTTTCCGAGGTCCGGCCCAGCCCGGACATGCGACACGCCACGGTTTTCGTGATGCCGCTGGGGGGCGCGGGAAACGTAGTCGAGATCGTCGGCGCCCTGAATCATGCGGCGCCCTATCTGAGCCATGAGGTCGGGCGGCGCATCACCATGAAATTCACGCCAAAGCTTCACTTCGAACTGGACCAGGTGTTCAGCGAGGCCGAGCACATCGAATCCATGCTGCGCCGCCCGGATATCGCCCGCGATCTGGTCAGGGACGACACGGACGATGGGGCGTAAGCGCAGGGGCCAGCCGGTCCATGGCTGGATAGTCCTGGACAAACCGGAAGGCATGACCTCGACCGCCGCCGTCGGCGCGGTGAAACGCCGGCTGGATGCGGCCAAGGCGGGCCACGGCGGCACACTGGACCCCTTCGCCACCGGCATCCTGCCGATCGCGCTGGGCGAGGCCACCAAAACCGTTTCATATGTGGTGGACGGGGTGAAGCACTATCGTTTCACCGCCCGCTGGGGTATCGCGACCGATACCGAGGACCGGGACGGCAAGGTAATCGCACAATCGGACGCACGCCCGGACCGCGCCGCGATCGAGGCGATACTGGAGCGGTTTACCGGCAAGATCGAGCAAATCCCGCCAGCCTTCTCGGCCATCAAGCTGGGCGGCAAGCGGGCCTACGACCTGGCGCGCCAGGGCGAGGCGCCGGAGATGCCGCCGCGCATGGTCACGATCGAGGAATTGCGGCTGCTGGAAATGCCCGACGCGGACCACGCGATATTCGAGGCGGTCTGCGGCAAGGGCACCTATATCCGGGCGCTGGCGCGCGATATTGCGCTGGCCCTGGGCACAGTGGGGCATCTGGTGGCCCTGCGCCGCACCCGGGTGGGTCCATTTGACGAAAAAAGTGCGATTTCGCTGGACGAACTGGGCGAAAATATGCATGTTGCCGCCGCTTGTGAGTACCTGCTGCCGGTCGAGACCGCGCTGGACGACATCCCGGCTCTGGCCGTGACCGAAATTGAAGCAGGACGTTTACGAAACGGGCAGGCAGTTTCCCTGTTGCGGAAGGCCGATCTGGACCGCATTGCCGATCTTGAAAACGGCGATACGGCCCTTGCCATGGCGGACGGAAAACCCGTTGCCCTGGTGCGCTATACCGCCGGAGAAATCCAGCCCGTTCGCGTGTTGAACCTTTGAAATCCGAGGAGGATTTGATGTCGATTACCGCAGAGCGGAAGCTAGAGCTTATCAAGCAGTTTGGCGCCAAAGAGGGCGATACCGGTTCGCCGGAAGTCCAGGTCGCGATCCTCACCGAGCGGATCAAGAACCTGACCGACCATCTGAACCAGCACAAGAAAGACTTTCACACCCGTCGCGGCCTGATCTCCATGGTCGGCCAGCGCCGCAGTCTGCTGGACTATCTGAAGCGCAAGGAAGTCTCGCGCTACGACAACATCATCAAGGAACTTGGGCTGCGCCGCTGACGCGCGTCCCTATTTGCGCGCCCACGCCCGTCTTTCCGGGGGCGGGGTGCGTTGCAGGAAAGCGGTGCGGCATGGAATGAGCCATGCCGACCGCAGCATTTATACCAGGAATTCCTGGTATTACCCGCGGGAGCGATCCGGCTGCCCGCGTGAAGGACGGAAGTAAAGGAAGACTCTATGTTCAAGATAACCCGCAAGGAAACCACCTGGGGCGGTCGTACGCTGATTCTCGAATCCGGGCGCATCGCGCGCCAGGCGGACGGGGCTGTCCTGGTGACCTACGGAGGAACCCAGGTACTTGTCACGGCGGTGGCGCAGAAGACGCCCCGCGTGGGAATCGATTTTTTCCCGCTGACGGTCAACTATCAGGAAAAGACGTTCGCCGCCGGCAAAATTCCCGGTGGCTTTTTCAAGCGCGAAGGGCGGCCCTCTGAGAAGGAGACCCTGACCTCGCGCCTGATCGACCGGCCGATCCGGCCGCTGTTCCACAAGGAATTCCGTAACGAAACCCAGATCATCTGCACCGTACTGGCGCATGACCTGGAG
Organism: Pseudomonadota bacterium; assembly: GCA_030671915.1. Lineage (GTDB taxonomy): Bacteria > Pseudomonadota > Alphaproteobacteria > UBA8366 > JADFVY01 > JADFVY01. The sequence continues at coordinate 11,292 of DAOVHN010000004.1, read as the reverse complement.
AACGATCCGGACGTCGTCAGCCTTATCGGCACTTCGGCCGCGCTGACGATTTCGGGCATCCCGTTCCTGGGTCCGATTGGCGGCGCGCGCGTCGGCTATATCGACGGCCAATACGTCCTGAACCCGCAGATGGACGAGCTGCCGTCCTCCGACATGGACCTGCTCGTCGCCGGCACCATCGAAGGCGTGCTGATGGTCGAGTCCGAGATCAAGGAACTCGACGAGGACGTCACGCTGGGCGCCGTCGGCTTCGCCCATAAAGCGATCCGCGAAGTCATCGAATTCATCATGGATTTCGCCGACGACTGCGCCAAAGCGCCCTGGCCGCTGCCGGCTCCCACGGAAGGCGTCGATGCGGTCAAGACGCGCCTGTGGAAGATCGCCGAGAAACCGTTGCGCGACGCCTACGCCAAGACCGTCAAGCAGGAGCGCGTCGAGGCCGTGTCCGCGGCCAAGGATGCCGCGCTCAAGCAGATGGCGGAAGAGGAGTTCGACGTCGAACTGGCGGCGGGCCTTTTCAAGAAGCTGGAAAAGGAAATCGTGCGCGGCAATATCCTGAAGACCGGGATTCGCATCGACGGCCGAGACACCAAAACCGTACGCCCAATCGTGGCGGAGGTCGGCATCCTGGACCGCGCCCACGGATCGGCGCTGTTCACCCGCGGCGAAACCCAGGCGCTTGTGGTCAACACCCTGGGCACCGGCCAGGACGAGCAGATCATCGATGCGCTGGAAGGCGAGTATCGCGAGCATTTCATGCTGCATTACAACTTCCCGCCCTATTCGGTCGGCGAGGCCTCCTTCCTGCGCAGCCCGGGCCGGCGCGAAATCGGCCATGGCAAGCTGGCCTGGCGGGCGATCCACCCGCTGCTGCCGACCAAGGAGGACTTCCCCTACACGATGCGCGTGGTCTCCGAGATCACCGAATCGAACGGCTCGTCCTCGATGGCGACCGTCTGCGGCACCTCGCTGGCCTTGATGGATTCGGGCGTTCCCCTGGTCCGCCCGGTGGCCGGCATCGCCATGGGGCTGATCAAGGAAGACGACGATTACGCCGTGCTTTCCGATATCCTTGGCGACGAGGACCATCTCGGCGACATGGACTTCAAGGTCGCCGGCACGGATAAGGGCATCACCTCGCTGCAGATGGACATCAAGATCACCTCGATCACCGAGGAGATCATGAAAATCGCCCTGGCCCAGGCCAGGGACGGCCGTTTGCACATTCTCGGCGAGATGGCCAAGGCCCTGACCGACGCCCGCGAGGAGGTCTCGGCCAACGCGCCGCGCATCACCACCTTCCAGATCCCGCGCGACAAGATCCGTGAAGTTATTGGAACCGGCGGCAAGATCATCCGCGAAATCTGCGAGGTCACCGGCGCCAAGGTGGATATCGAGGACGACGGCACCATCAAGGTCGCGGCCGTCGATCAGGACGCCGGCGAGCGGGCGATCGAATGGATCAAGGGCATCGTGGCCGAACCGGAGGTCGGCGTAATCTATACCGGCAAGGTCGTGAAGGTCGTCGATTTCGGCGCCTTCGTGAACTTCATGGGCAGCCGCGACGGCCTGGTCCATATCTCGGAGCTGAACGATGGTCGCCCGGCGACCGTGACCGAGGTCGTCAATGAAGGCGACGAGGTCAAGGTCAAGGTTCTGGGCATCGACGACCGCGGCAAGGTCCGCCTGTCGATGCGCGTCGTCGACCAGGCAACCGGCGATGACATCACCGAGCAGGTCGGCGAATCCCGCCCGTCCGGTGGTGGTGGCAAACGGGACGGCGGCGAACGCCGTGGCCCGCGCCGCGATCACGACTGATTCCGGTTAGTCCGAATGAGTCGAATTACGGCGGCCCCAAGGGGCCGCCGTTTTTTTCGTTTGTCACCGAGCGACCACGTCCTTCGAGACGGGCCTTCGGCCCTCCTCAGGATGAGGAAACAGGGATAGGAGCCTCATCCTGAGGAGCGGCGTAGTCGCGTCTCGAAGGACGAGGTCGCGCGGCGTTCGCCGAACCAAAAATCTCGCTTCACCCCGGCGGGATGACCATGCCAATTACGTTGTAACCGCTGTCGACGAAGTGGACCTCGCCGGTAACGCCGGCCGACAGGTCCGACAGCAGATAGAGGCCGGCACCGCCCACGTCCTCGAGGGTGATATTGCGGCGCAAGGGTGAATTCTCGCCCTGCCATTTATAAACGAACCGGGCCCCGCCGATGGCGGCCCCGGCGAGCGTGCGCATGGGTCCGGCCGAGATCGCGTTCACGCGGACGCCGAGCCGGCCCAGGTCCGTCGCGAGATAACGCACGCTGGCCTCCAGCGCGGCCTTGGCGACGCCCATGACATTGTAGTTGGGCATTACGCGTTCGGCGCCGGAATAGGTGAGTGTGATCAGGCTACCGCCTTCGTTCATCATCCTGGCCGCGCGCTGGGCCACGGCGGTGAAGGAATAGCAGGAGATGTCCAGGGTCCGGGCGAAGTTGGCGCGGCTGGTGTCGAGATATTCGCCCTTCAGCTCTTCCTTGTCCGAATAAGCCACCGCATGGACCACGAAATCGAGCGATCCCCATTCCCCGGCGAGCTTATCGAACACGGCGTCCAGGTCGGCGTCGCTGGAAACGTCGCAGGGCAGGAGTATGGGTTCCTCGCCTACCGATTCGGCCAGCGGCCGCACCCGCTTCAGGAGCGTCTCGTCCTGATAGGTAAACGCCAGGGCCGCGCCGTGCCGTGCCAGCATCCGGGCGATCCCCCAGGCTATCGAGTGATCGTTGGCGACACCCATGATCAGGCCCCGCTTGCCGGCCATAATCCCCGTGCCCTCAGTCATGTTTCAGTACCCACCAGAAATAAGATTTGCCCCGCCCCGCCGGCGGGAGTTTTGTTTCAGACCGCGTGCTGCCGGAATACCAGCGTGGCGTTGGTGCCGCCAAAGCCGAAGCTGTTCGACATTACGCAGTCGAGTTCCACGTCGTTCATCGTTTCGCGCACGATGGGGATGCCTTCCGCCCCAGGGTCAAGTTCCTCGATATTCGCCGAGGCGGTAATGAAGTTGTTCTCCATCATCAGCAGCGAATAGATCACTTCCTGCACCCCGGTCGCGCCTTGCGAATGGCCGGTCAGCGACTTGGTCGAGCTGAGCGGCGGCACATTGTCGCCGAACACCTCGCGAACGGCCTCGATTTCGCGGGTATCGCCGACGGGCGTACTGGTGCCGTGGGCGTTGATATAGCCGACAGGGTAGTTCAGCCCGGCCAGAGCCATCTTCATGCAGCGCACCGCGCCCTCGCCCGAGGGCTGCACCATGTCGAACCCGTCCGACGTGGCGCCGTAACCCACGAGTTCGCCGTAGATTTTGGCGCCTCGCGCCTTGGCATGCTCCAGTTCTTCCAGCACGACCGTGCCGGCGCCACCCGCGATGACGAAGCCGTCGCGGTTCTTGTCATAGGCCCGGCTGGCCTTGGTCGGCGTATCGTTATAGCCCGAAGACAAGGCGCCCATGGCGTCGAACAGCACGGTCATCGACCAGTGCAACTCCTCGCCGCCGCCGGCAAACATGATGTCCTGCTTGCCCCACTGGATCAGTTCGGCGGCATTGCCGATGCAATGCGCGCTGGTCGAACAGGCGGAGCTGATGGAATAGTTGTAGCCCTTGATGGCGAACGGCGTGGCCAGCGTCGCCGAGTTCGTGCTGCACATGGTGCGCGGCACGCGGTAGGGGCCGACCTTGCGCACACCCGACGCACGCAGGATATCCGCGGCCTCGACCAGATTGCTGGTGGACGGCCCTCCGGAACCCATCACGATGCCGGTCCGTTCATTGGAAACGTCGGACGGCTCCAGCCCGGAATCGTCTATCGCCTGCTGCATGGCCACATAGTTGTAGGCTGCGCCGTCGCCCATGAAGCGGCGGATTTTGCGGTCGATAAGTGGTGCCAGATCGATATTGATCGACCCGTGGATATGGGACCGGAAACCCAGTTCGGCATATTCCGGGCAAAATTCGATTCCCGAGCGGCCTTCGCGGAGCGATTCCACGACTTCCTGCTGATTGTTGCCGATGCTGGAAACGATGCCCAGTCCGGTTACGACTACTCTTCGCATGAAATCCTCTTCAGGACCCTTCGGTCGCGGTAAACAATGTCACACGCATATCCTTGGCCTCGAAAATGGGTTCGCCGTCGCACAAAACGGTGCCGTCGGCAACGCCCATGACAAGCCTGCGCATGATCATTCGCTTGATGTTGATGTGATAGGTCACTTTCTTTGCGGTCTCAAGGACCATACCCGTGAATTTGACCTCGCCCACGCCCAGTGCGCGCCCCCGTCCCTGTCCGCCGGACCAGCCCAGGAAGAAGCCCGCCAACTGCCACATGGCATCCAGTCCCAGGCATCCCGGCATGACCGGGTCGCCCTCGAAATGGCATTTAAAGAACCAGAGGTCGGGATTGATGTCCAATTCCGCGACGATCTCGCCCTTGCCATACTCGCCACCATCCGCGTTGATTTTGGTGATGCGGTCCACCATCAGCATCGGCGGCAGGGGGAGCTGTGCGTTGCCCGGGCCGAACAACCGGCCATGGCCGCATTCCAGCAAATCCTCGTAACTATAGCTGTTCTTCTGTTCCAAGGGTCTTATTCACCTGACTGTTGAAGCCTTATCCGGCGGCCCAAAAGCTACCATCTATCGCCCGCATCACGCCACTAAACAATTATGCCCGGCAGGTCAAACATCCAGATTTTCGACATTCAGCGCATTGGTCTGAATGAATTCGCGACGCGGCTCCACCACATCGCCCATTAGCGTGGAAAATACCTCGTCGCTCTCGTCGGCGTGGTTGATCCTTACCTGCAGCAGGGTGCGCGCATCGGGGTCCAGCGTGGTTTCCCAGAGCTGTTCCTTGTTCATCTCGCCCAGCCCCTTGTAACGCTGCACGTCAATACCCTTGCGCCCCTGCGCCATGACCATGTCCACCAGCCCGACGGGGCCGCTGATCCTGGTTTCACGCTCGCCGACCTGCAGCCTGGTTTCCTTGCCGTAGGTTGCGAGCAACTCCCCGGCCGACGCGTTCAGGCGCCGGGCCTCGCCGCTGCGGATCAGATCGCCGTCGATCACGTAGCGTTCAGGCACGCTGCGCAGCATGCGGGTGAAAATGTGGGAACCGTCCACGTCGGTCTGGCCTTCCCAGCCACGTTCGTATTGATCGGCCAGCGCATCGAGCCGCCGCGCCACCTCGGCGGCCACTTCGGCCGCCTTTTCGGGATCGTCAAGCAGGTCCGGATTCAGCGCGCCGGCGATCGCCGCCTGCTCCACAACCTGCATATTGCCAACCTTGTGCTCCAGCGGCTCCAACCAGTGCCTGACGTTGCGGGCGATATCGACGGTGCGCCGCAGGTCCTGGCCGGCCACCTGCGTCCCATCGCCGAGCACCAGGATCATATCGCCGATGCCGGCATCGATCAGGTAATCCTCATAGGCCTGCTCGTCCTTCAGATAGACCTGCGATTTGCCCTTGCTGACGCGATAAAGCGGCGGCTGCGCGATATACAGATATCCGCGATCGATCAGCTCCGGCATTTGCCGGAAGAAGAAGGTCAGCAGCAGGGTACGGATATGACTGCCGTCCACGTCCGCGTCAGTCATGATGATGATGCGGTGATAGCGCGCCTTGTCGGCATTGAAATCGTCGCGCCCGATGCCGGTGCCCAGGGCCGCGATCAGGGTGCCGACCTCGACCGAAGACAGCATCTTGTCGAAGCGCGCCCGTTCCACGTTCAGTATTTTTCCACGCAACGGCAGGATGGCCTGGTCGCGGCGGTTACGGCCGGTCTTGGCCGAGCCGCCGGCGGAATCGCCCTCGACGATGAATAGTTCCGACTTCGCCGGATCGCGTTCCTGGCAATCGGCCAGCTTGCCCGGCAGGTTGGCGATGTCCAGCGCGCCCTTGCGCCGGGTGAGGTCGCGCGCCTTGCGGGCTGCCTCGCGCGCGGCGGCGGCTTCGACCACCTTCTGGACGACGCGCCTGGCCTCGGCGGGATGTTCCTCGAACCACTGACCCAGCTTTTCGTTGACCACCGATTCGACGATCGGGCGGACTTCCGACGACACCAGCTTGTCCTTGGTCTGGCTGGAAAACTTCGGGTCGGGCACCTTGACCGCCAGAACGCAGGTCAGACCCTCGCGGGCATCGTCGCCGGAAATCGAGACCTTTTCCTTTTTCGCGATGCCGCTTTCGGCGGCGTATTTGTTGATCTGGCGCGTCAACGCGCCGCGGAAACCGGCCAGATGGGTGCCGCCGTCACGCTGCGGGATGGTATTGGTGAAGCAGAGCATGGTTTCGTGGAAACTGTCGTTCCACTGCATGGCGAATTCCACGGTGACGCCGTCGCGGTCCGCGGAGGCCGCAATCGGCGCGTCGATGGCCACGTTCTTGGATCGGTCGAGATAGCCGACGAAAGCCTCGATACCGCCTTCGTAATGGAATTCGACGATATTCGGCTCCGGATGGCGGGCGTCCGTCAGTTTGATCCGCACACCCGAATTCAGGAAGGAGAGCTCGCGCAGGCGATGTTCCAGCGTGCCGAAATCGAATTCTGTCATGGTAAAGGTCTTCGTCGAGGGCAGAAAAGTGATATGCGTGCCCGTCTCGTCGCCGCAATCGCCGGTTACGGCCAGCGGCGCCGTCGCCACGCCGTCCTCGAATCGCATTTCATGCGCCTTGCCGCCGCGATAAATGGTCATCTGAAGCCATTCGGACAGCGCATTTACCACCGACACACCCACGCCATGCAGGCCGCCGGACACCTTGTAGGAATTCTGGTCGAACTTGCCGCCGGCATGAAGCTGGGTCATGATGACCTCGGCCGCCGAAATGCCCTCTTCGGTGTGGATTTCCACCGGAATGCCGCGGCCGTTGTCGGTAACCGTAACCGAGCCTTCGCCATTCAGCGTCACCGTCACCGTGTCGCAGTAACCGGCCAAAGCCTCGTCGATCGCGTTGTCCACGACCTCATAGACCATATGATGCAGGCCCGACCCGTCGTCGGTGTCGCCGATATACATGCCCGGCCGCTTGCGGACGGCATCAAGGCCCCTCAGGACCTTGATGGAGTCTGCGCCGTATTCGCCAGGATCCTTGTCTCCGCCGGCTTTACCCTTGGGGGTATCGTCCCCGTTCTGGCTCATTCATTCAGTCCTTCGTACAAATCTCAATTCACATCGGCGACCGTTGCGTCGGCCACCGAAAAATGCTGGGCGCGGTCGCCCAGCGGGGCGAATAGCGCGGCGTCGGTTCCGGTCATCCAGGTCTGGCCCGACAGGCCGCAAATCTCGTCGAACAGGGCCACGCGGCGCTCTTCGTCAAGATGCGCCGCGACCTCGTCCAGCAACAGCAGCGGCGCCACGCCGCGCTCGGCCGCCTGCAGTCGCGCCTCAGCCAGCACGATGGCGATCAGCATGGCCTTCTGCTCGCCGGTGGAGCAATAGGCGGCCGGCATATCCTTCGCCAGATGGCGGGCCTCCAGGTCGCTGCGATGCGGCCCCACCGAGGTCGCACCGCTTTGCGCATCCTGCCGCCGGGCCTCCCGCAGTTCCGCCTTCAGCCTGTCCTCGGCGGCCAGCGCCGGCCCGGAACCAAGCCAACCCTCGACCGTGCCGTCGACCGACAGGGCCACGCCCGGAAATGGCCCGGTTGCCCCGGCCAGCGCGCGCGTCAGCCGCTGCACCAATTCCAGCCGAGCGGCCGCGATCGCCACGCCGCGCGCCGCCATGGTTTCCTCCAGCGCCGACAGCCAGGCATCGTCGCCATTTCCCTCGCCCAGCAGTCGCCCGCGTTCGCGCATGGCCTGCTCGTAAGCCGTCACGCGGCCGGCATGGGCCGGGTCGTAACCGAAGACCAGCCGGTCCAGGAAGCGCCGGCGGGCCGAGGCGCCCTCGCGGAACAGCCGGTCCATGTCCGGCGTCAGCCACAGGGCGCTGACGAAATCGGCCAGCGCGTTCTGCCCGCGGGCGGCCTCGCCGTTGATCCGAACAACGCGGCGTTCGCCATCGGGTTCCCGGCCGGTGCCAATCTCGACCTCGCCGTCCGGCATGGCAATAGTCGCCGCGACGCCCCAGCCGCCAACATCGCCGTGCCGATCCATTTCGGCCAATCTGGCGCGCCTGAGGCCGCGACCCGGCGCCAGAAGTGACACCGCTTCCAGCAGGTTGGTCTTGCCCGCGCCGTTCGGCCCGGTAAGCACGACCGGGCGCGCATCCGGCGCCAGCCGCACTGACTCGTAACAGCGAAAGCGGGTCACCGCCAGCCGCGCGATCGACAGGGCGGCGGGGCCCGTAGTCCGATGGTCTTCGACGGTCGCCAGAACGCTCACGCTTACTCTTACACACGCATCGGCATCAAGACATACAGCGCGCTGTCGTCGGCGGCATCGCGCACGATTGTCGGCGAATTGGCGTCGGCCATCACGAACTGCGCCTGGTCGCCCTCGATCTGCTGGGTGATGTCCAGCAGGTAGCGCGAATTGAAACCGACGGTGATCGTATCCCCCTGATAGTTCGCCTCAAGCTCTTCCTCCGCCGAACCGGCATCGGGGCTGCTGGCCGACAACGAGAGATTGCCGTTTTCGACCGTCAGCTTGATGGCGCGGGATTTCTCGGTGGCGATGGTGGAGACCAGATCGACCGCACCGGCGAAGGCCTTGCGGTCCACCTCCATCGTCTTGTCGTTGCCGACCGGAATGACGCGCTTGTAATCGGGGAAGGTGCCGTCGATCAGCTTCGAGGTCAGCACCGCGTCGTCAAAGGCGAACCGGATCTTGTTTTCCGACAGCGATACGTCGATATCGCCGCCGGTCTCCTCGATCAGCTTGCGAAGCTCGTTGACGGTCTTGCGCGGGATAATCACGCCGGGCATGCCGGCCGCGCCTTCGGGCAAGGGCATCTCGACCCGGGCCAGCCGGTGGCCATCGGTGGCGACGGCGCGCAACCGATCGGCGCCGTCCTCGCCCTCGGCATGCAGATAGATGCCGTTCAGATAGTAGCGGGTTTCCTCGCTGGAAATGGCGAAGCGGGTGCGGTCGATCAGCGAGCGGAAATCCTTCGCCGAAACGACGAAACCGGTCGGCAGATCGCCGTCGCTCATCGCCGGAAATTCGGCCGTATCCAGCGTGCCCAGTTTGAAGCGCGCGCGGCCCGCCTTAAGGTTCAGCTGGCCGGCCTCGGCATCCGTTTCAATGCCGATCTGGGCGCCATCGGGAAGCTTGCGCACGATATCGTATAGCGTATGCGCGGGCACGGTTATCGCGCCGGCCGTCGATATTTCCGCCGGGACGGTCTCGACGATGGCGATTTCCATATCGGTCGCGGTCAGGCTGAGATTGCCGTCGCGCGCGTCCAGCATGACATTGGACAAAATCGGAATCGTGTTGCGCCGCTCGACGACGCTCTGTACATGGCCGAGCGCACGAAGCAGCGCGGCGCGTTCTATCGTGAGTTTCATTTTACCCTGTCACCGATGGCGGGATTGGGAACCCCCTGGTTTCCTTGGACTTTTCTGCTCTCTCTCCGTTGGCATTCGCCGCCCGGAAGAAAGGCCCGCCCGTGGCCGAATCGGCGCGAATCGACGCCAGCCGCGTACGGATACGGACTATAGCAAAGGGCAAAAGAATCCGCACTTTTTTTGTTGGCCGGCAGTACGATTCCGGACAGGCTGAAAATGGCTGTAAAGACGGGCCGTCAACTCTCCAGCATACGCCTCAGAAGTTCCACATCCTCCGCGAAGGCGGCATCCAGTCCACGCAGCTCGTCGACCTTGCGGACCGCGTGCATGACCGTCGTGTGGTCGCGACCGCCGAACTTGCGCCCGATCTCCGGCAGCGAGCGCGCGGTAAGCTGTTTGGCGAGATACATCGCCACCTGGCGCGGCCGAGCCACGGCGCGCGAACGCCGCGCCGACGACATTTCCGCCAGCTTGATGTTGAAATGCTCGGCGACGCGCTTCTGGATTTCCTCGATGGTTACCTTGCGGTCGTTCGCGCGCAGCAGGTCATGCAGAACTTCCTGGGCGCCTTCCAGCGTTATCGGGCGGCCGACAAGGCTGGCGTAGGCGACGATGCGGTTCAGCCCGCCCTCCAGCTCACGAACGTTGGATGTGATTTTGTGGGCCAGGAACTCCAGCACCCCTGGCGGCATCTCGACGCCCATCGGTTCCGCCTTGGACTGCAGGATGCCGAGGCGGAGCTCGTAGGTCGTGGGGTGCAGGTCGGCGACCAGCCCCCAGCCCAAGCGAGAACGCATGCGTTCCTCGATGCCTTCCAGATCGTTCGGCGACTTGTCGGCCGAGATCACGATTTGCCGGTTCTGGTCGATCAGCGCATTAAATGTATGAAAGAACTCTTCCTGGGTACTTTCCTTGCCGCTGATGAACTGAAAGTCGTCGATCATCAGCACGTCGACCGAGCGGAACTGCTCCTTGAAGGCGACCGTGTCCTTGTATCTGAGCGCCCGGATAAACTGGTACATGAACTTTTCGGCCGACAGATAAAGGATGCGGCGATCCGGATCTTGCTTGGTGATCTGCCATGCGATCGCATGCATAAGATGGGTTTTGCCCAACCCGACGCCGCCATAGAGAAACAGCGGATTGAAGGTAACCTCGGAAGATTCGGCCACGCGCCGCGCCGCCGCAAAGGCCAGCTCGTTCGGTTTGCCGGTTACGAAAGTGTCGAAGGTACAGCGCTTATCCAGCGGCGCGCCCAGATTTTCGATGGCGGCACCATTATGGTCGGTCGTCGCGTTGCGGCCGGGAACGGGAACTTCGCGTTGTGGCCGGGGCTGGCCAGTAGAGGTCGACAGCGCGGTGACGATTTCGATGCGGCGAACGTTACGATTTTCTTCCGTCCACAAATCCATCAGCCGCTGCGCGTATTGTGCCTCGACCCATTCGCGCATGAAATCGGTAGGCACGGCGATCACAACCTTGCCGTCATCGAGGGCCCTGAGCACCAGTGGCTTCAGCCAGCTACGGTATGCGGCCTCACCGAATTCCGCCTGTAGCCGACTGCGAACCCGCATCCACTGTGCCGCAACGTCCTCATCGAAAAAGGTGTTCATTAACTTATTCAACCCACTTGCCCGCAGGCGCTATATTATGTTCGGCATCCTGCCCGGTTCCCACCAGATCGGACACCCGCGTCCCCGCACCCTCAGGTCCGGATTTGGCGTTGCCGGCACGGTCCGGACAGATCGACGGGCGTTTCGTCTATATTTGACAGGTATTTATTGTCACTCAATATAGACAG
>DAOVHN010000410.1 GCA_030671915.1 Pseudomonadota bacterium | reverse complement strand
TCGGCGGTGTATTGCTGGCCGTTGAGCGCCAGCGAGGCCTGGCCGCCGCCGTCGCGGATGGCGCCCACGGCGCGGTGCAGCGCCTCGCCGTCCTCGAGATTGCCGAAGGTGCGGCGGTTGACCGTGGAGACGCCGAAGCGTTCGGCCCAGCCCAGCGGCACGACGCCGAAATACAGCTCGTCGGCGCCGGCGGCCAGCATCGGGCCGATTTCCTCGGCGCGGCTAATGGGGGCCGTGATCCGCATGGCGGCCTCCCCCTGTCTCGCCGAAGTCGGGCTCGCGCCAGTCGCCGGGCAGCACGATGCGGTCGATCCAGCCGTTTTCAACCGCCCGCCACATGGCGTCGCGCATGCCCGCGTCGTGGCGGTAGAAGATGCTGTTGCCGCGCTGGAAGCTTTCCAGGTCGCAATTGTCCCGGTCCGCCGGGCGCGTCTGACGGCAGGCATAGCGCAGGCATTCCTTGCGGCAGGCCTGATCCGGCCGGAACTTGGCCGCGCCGTCGAAGCGTAGCGAGCCGATGCGGCAGACCCGCCCGCGCAACGCATAGCCGAAGGGCGCATGCACCGAAAGCGCCAGCCCGCCGACCTTCAGGTCGGTCGGCCGGGCGAAGGGCGGCACGTCCACCTCCGCGCGCCGGATGCCGAAACGGCCCAGTATGTCCTCAAACACCGGCGAACCCAGGCCGGGCGGGTTGAGCCTGGCCCACTGTTCGTTCGGCAGGCGCGGATCCTTGATCATCTTGCAGAGCTGCCGGCCGGCCACCGGCTCCAGGGCCGGAAACTCACGCGAAAGCAAACGCAGCACGCCGTAATCGTTGACCACCGCCTCCGTGCCGTCGGGCAGCAGCCGGAACAGCCGGCGCAGCTTTGCGAGCCCGGCATCCGGCACAGAAGGCGTCGCCAGGGTCAGCGCCAGGCCGGCGGCGTCGGCCACGCCGATGGCGCGCTTCAGCATGGTCGGCGAGGGGATCAACCGCTCGCAGAACTCGTTGCCGAGATGCAGCCGCCCGACGGGGCGCGATGCCAGCCCGTCGGCGGAAGGCGGCGGCGCCAGCCGCAGCGCGTCGAACAGCGGCCCGGCATCCAGGGCGAGGCCAGGCAGAGTCCGTCCGTCGGTCACCGCGACCGCTATTTCCGCATGGACAATCGCGCCCGCCGGCGCGCCGGATACTGCCATGGCAACCCTCGGAAACGTTATTCGTTCCCCTCTCCCACGACCGCCAGGCAGTGGGTATTAAACGATAATTCTACCCCGGAGACCACCCCGTCGCCAAACCGTTCGCCCGCGACATAAGGACCCGCGAGGATTCCCACCCGCGGCGGGCGATGCGCCGGTTCTATTCGCGGCGCTTCACCGCCGAAAAGAACGTGAACTGCCCCACGCCCCGGCGGCGTTCGTCGCGCTCCTGGAACCAGGCTTCCAGCGTGCCGGCTGCCTGCATTTCGCGCAGCCGCGCCTCTGCATTGGCGATTTGCTCATCCGTCGCCAAGGCCCAGAAGGAGTCGCCCTTGCGCCAGCTTTCCTTGAGCGGGCCGCTCATATCGAAATAGGCCTCGCCCTGCATTACCGCGTCCAGCGGGGCCTCGGGGGCGCGGGGCTGGAAGCCGGCGGCGTTTAGCATGGATAGCAACCGTTCGGTGGGGACATGGCAGCGGATGCAGGCCTCGCGGGCCTCCGGCGCGAGGTCGTAATACCAGTAGCCCTCACGCAGCTGTTCGTGGGTGCAGATGTTGATGACCAGCACGCCGCCGGGGCGCAGCACGCGGTGCATCTCGGCGATCACGGCGGCATAGGCGGGAAAGGACGGGTCGGCGCCATCTTCGATATGGTGCAGCACCTGGTTGATCATCGCGGCGTCGAAGCTCTCGTCCTCGAAGGGCAGCGCGTCTATACTGCCCTGGTGGAAGGCGATGCGGCCGGCAGCCTCGTCGCCCGACAGCTTGGCCCGCGCCACCGCCAGCATGCCCTCGTTGAGGTCCACCGCGTCGATCCGCCCGACATGGGGCAGCATGGCCCGCGAATATGCGCCGGTGCCGCAGCCGGCGTCGAGCAGGCGGATTTCCGACAGCGGCGCTGCGGCCGCGCCGAGACAGCGGCATAATATGTCCGTGCCGATCGGCACCCTTGTCTCGTCATAGGATTTCGAGACCGTGGCGTAATCCTCGTATCTGCTCATCGCGCGCCTCCCCGGCCGCAGCCATTCTGCATTCTCCCGACGCGCCGCGCCAAGCAGGAATAACTACATTCTGGCTGTCGCGTCCAAACGAAATACAGCCGGAAGCATGGCACGACATTTGCGTAAAATACCGTTAAGTATATTAGGGCAGCATGCAGATTCGGAATTTACGATGCAGCCTGCGTTTTGAGAATTTCTTTTTTCGTTGCACCCCCGCGCGCGCGAACAAAGCGTATTTGATGAATGCCGCCCGCCGTAACCCGTATTTTGGGGAACCGCGGATAAAGTTCGGAAAACAGGGGAAGAGGATGGAAGGATGCCGTGGCAATATAGCAGTGCAAATCCGGATCGCCCCGGGTTTCAGGGTTCACGCCCCCGTTTGCTGGCAGTCGGGTCGACCGCGGATTCCGCTGAACCGACGGCGCCGAAACGAACGGGCCGATGACAATACGCACCCCCTCCGGTTTCGCGGACAGGACACGGCGTTATCTGTACACGCTCGTGGCCATAAACATCGTCATCATGGGGCTGATCGCCGCATTTTTCGGATACCATCAGTGGGTGCAGGACCGCATCTTCGAAAGGATCGTTCACTACCACACCGTGACCAGCCGGGCCGTGCAGTCGGGCCTTGACGAGCTGCATTATGTCTCCGATGCGCTGTGGCGCCGGAACTCGCTTCACGAGGAGCCGGAGGCTTTTTCCTCGCTTGGCCATACAGGCGCCAACGAACACGAGACCATCGCCGCTCATATTTCCGTCCTGGCAGAGGAGCGGGAGATTGTTCTCGCCCTGCAGCAGCAATTTGCCGACACTCAGTTCGAAGAAGCTGCCGAGTTAGCCATAAGCGCGTTCGAGCCCGTGCTCCTGATCGGATCGCCCGGCGACCCCACGCAGGGAAATCTCGCCGCTCGACTGGTATTGATCGAAGCTCTGGACTTGCGGTTGCGGCAACTTCTGGATCTCCATATGGAGGCCCGGGACCAGCTGGCCGGCTCAGGGCCGCATGGCGGCCTCAACGATCCAAACTACCTCCTGATCATGGTCTGCCTGTTAACCGGCTTCGGGCTTTTGACCGGCATAGGCGTCGTCCGGAACGTAACAACGGCAAGCGCGGAACGCGAGACGGCCCTGCAGGCTTTGCGCCAGAACGAATCACGCCTCGCACGTCTGGCGGATGGCCTGGAAG
>DAOVHN010000473.1 GCA_030671915.1 Pseudomonadota bacterium | reverse complement strand
CTGGGCTTCGTGGAAACCAAGACGGTGCTGCATCTGCTGCGTATCCCCTTCCAGGTCCTGGCCCCCGGCATCCTGTTGATGTCCACGGTCGGCGCCTACGCCACGCGCAACCAGGTGGTTGACGTGGTGGTGATGTTCGCCGCCGGTATCCTGGCCTATTTCATGCGCCGCACCGGCTATTCGGTGCCGGGCATTGTGCTGGGGCTGATCCTGGGGAAGATCGGCGAGCGGACCTTCGCCCAGGGGATGCAGATGGTCAGCTACGATGTCGGCGACTTCGTCACCCGCCCGATCGTCGCCGTCCTGCTGCTGGCGGGCATCTCGACCATCCTGACCAGCGTCTACAGGGCGTTCAAGGGCACCCGCAAGGAACTCAATGCCTAGATCAAGTTTGGGACAATACAGATGAACACTTCCACGGCCATACCGCTTTCCACCGAAAACGAGCCCGAGGCGATCGTCGCCGGACTTGTGGAGCGCGCCCGCAAGGCGATGGCGCAATTCGCCGATGCCGACCAGGCCCGCGTCGACGAGGCGGTGACCGCGCTGGCTTGGTCGCTCTACAAGCCGGAGCATGCGAAAAGCCTCGCCGAACGCGCGGTGGCGGACATCGGGCTGGGCAATGTGGAAAGCAAAATCACCAAGAACACCCGCAAAACCTTCGGCACCCTGCGCGACCTGATGCGCGTCAGGACCGTCGGCATCATCGAGGAAGACAAGGCGAAGGGCCTCGTCAAATGGGCCAAGCCCGTGGGCGTCGTCGCGGCCATCACGCCCTCGACAAACCCCTCGGCGACCCCGGTCAACAAGGCGATGATGGCGGTCAAGGGCCGCAACGCGGTGATTATCGCGCCGTCGCCCGCGGCCTCCGGCATTTCGGGCGCGACGGTCGATTTGATGCGCGCGGAGCTGGCCAAGATCGGCCTGCCGGAAGACCTGGTGCAGATCCTGCCTGCCCCGGTGAACCGGGCGCTGACCACCGCCCTGATGAAGGCCTGCGACCTGGTCGTCTGCACCGGCAGCCAGAACAATGTGCGCGGTGCCTATTCCAGCGGTACGCCGGCGATCGGCGTCGGCGCGGGCAACGTGCCGGTGATCATCGACGAGAGCGCCGACCTGGACGCCGCCGCCGAAATGATCCGCGATTCCAAGATCTTCGACAATGCGACGTCATGCTCGTCCGAGAATTCCGTGGTCATCGCGCAAGCGATCTACGAGGACGCCATCGCCGCGCTGGAACGCGCCGGCGCCTGGCGCGCCACCGATTACAAGGACAAAATCCAGGCGGCGCTGTGGCCCGACGGCAGCCTGAGCCGCACCCTGATCGCCAAGGATGCCGACGTCTTCGCGGAAGGCGCCGGCCTGCCGGAGGAGGCGAAATCGGCCAAGTTCTTCCTGGTCGAGGACGAGGGCATCGGCCCGGGCCATCCGTTTTCCGGCGAGAAGCTGTCGCTGGTGCTGACCGTCTACAAGGCGCGCGACTGGGCAGACGCCAAGCGGCTGGTGCGCGACATCCTGAATCACCAGGGACGCGGCCATTCCTGCGGGATTCATACGAAGGATATGGACCGCGCCCGCGAGCTGGCGGCCGAGACCGATGCGGTGCGCGTGCTGGTCAACCAGGCCCACACTTTCGGCAACGGCGGCAGCTTTAACAACGGCCTGCCCTTCACGCTGTCGATGGGCTGCGGCACCTGGGCCGGGAACTCGATCGACGACAATCTGAACTGGCGTAATTTTGTGAACATTACCCACCTCGTGACCACGATCCCGGAAGACAAACCCGCGGAAAGCGAGCTTTTCGGAGCATATTGGGAGAAGTGGGGGAAGTAGATTCGGTGTATGCGCGATGGAGCTTTCAGGCAGTTTTTATGAAGGTTTCGGGTATGAAACAGGCAACTGACAGCCATCAGCTATCAGCCCTCGGCTTTTACGGCGGCGGTGGACGGAGCGGCAAACACTAGCTGACGGCTGATAGCTGATAGCTGACGGCTAATAAGGAAGCATTGCATGAATTTCGAGGAATACGCGGCCAAGCCCCTGCTTGCCGCCGCCGGGATCCCCATCCCCGAGGGCGTTGTCGCGGTAACGCCGGACGAGGCGGCCAGGGCGGCGGCGAGGATCGGCGCCTGCGTGGTCAAGGCGCAGGTCCCCACCGGCAAGCGCGGCAAGGCCGGCGGCATCAAGACCGCGGCAGGCGCCGACGAGGCCCGCAGCGCCGCCAGGGCCATCCTGGGCATGAAGATCGGCGAGCATACGGTCCACAGGCTGCTGGTCGAGGAGGCCGCCGACATCGGAGGCGAATCCTACGCCGCGGTGATGAACGACCCGGCCAGCAAGGGCCCGCTGCTGCTGTACGCGGCCGAGGGCGGCATGGAGATCGAGGAGCTGACGACCGAGCGGCCGGACGCGCTGTTGCGTATCGAGATCGACATCCGCCACGGCCTCGACGGCGCCGCCCTGCGTGCCAGCCTTAATGGCCGCGCCCCGGCGGGCCGCGAGGAAGAGGTCGCGCAGATCCTGGAGAAGCTCTACGCCGCCTATACCGCCAACGACGCGGAGCTGCTGGAGATCAACCCGCTGGCCACCACCGCGGACGGCCGCATGGTGGCGCTGGACTGCAAATTCACCATGGACGATTCGGGGGCCAAGCGGCACGAGGAACTGGCCACCCGCGCCACGCCGGACAAATACACCGAACTCGAGGCCCGCAGCCACGAACACGGCCTGAAATATATCGAGCTGGAGGGCGACGTCGCGGTGCTGGCCAACGGCGCGGGCCTGACCATGACCACCATGGATTCGGTGCGCCATTTCGGCGGCAATCCGGCCAATTTCCTGGAGATCGGCGGCGAGGCCTACCGCCTGGGGCGCGAGGCGCTGGGCCTGGTGCTGGATAACCCCCGCGTCAAAAGCCTGGTG
>DAOVHN010000352.1 GCA_030671915.1 Pseudomonadota bacterium | reverse complement strand
TGGCCGCGCGGGCCGATGCTGGTCAACCTGCTGTTCGTCGGGGTCCTGATGCATGGTTTCTATCTGGGCGGCGTGTTCTTCGCCATCGCCGAGGGCATGCCCGCCGGCCTGTCTGCCCTGATCGTCAGTACCCAGCCGGTCCTGACCGCGGCGCTGGGTGTCCGGTTGCTGGGCGAACGGCCGGCGCCGGCGCAATGGCTGGGTATCGCGCTGGGCGCGGCGGGGGTCGTGCTGGTATTATGGCCACGGCTGGGGGGCGATGTTCCGCTTACAGGCTTCGCCGCCTGCATCGTCTCGCTGCTGGCCATTACCCTCGGCACGATCTGGCAGAAGCGCCACGGCGGCGGCATGGACCTGTTGAGCGGCAACGCCATGCAGGCGCTGGCGGCAGCAATATTTTATGGCGTGATCGTCCTTGTCTTCGAGCCCTACCGCGTGGAATGGACCGTCGAGTTTTCGCTGGCGCTGGGCTGGCTGATATTCGCGGTGTCGCTGGGCGCCGTCAGTATCCTGATGGTCCTGATCAAGAACGGCACCGCGGTGGCGACCACCAGCCTGTTCTTCCTTGTGCCGCCGGCCTCTGCAGTTATGGCCTGGGTCGTCTTCGGGGAGGCGTTGGGCCCCATGGGCATCGCGGGCTTTGGCGTCACGACGGCCGGTGTCTGGTTGGTCAACCGGCGGGTCGGCAACAAAGCGGGAAAGACACTGAAATGAGAAAACTTGTCATTGGACTGGCCGTCGCCAGCGGCGCCAAGGATGCCTGTCAGGCGATCCTGTTCGACAAGAGAAACGCGCCCGTCTGGGTGGACATTGACCGCACGGAGCCAACCCTCCTACAACCCTGCATAATCGATTGGCCCGGCGCAATCCAGGACCGCTCCCGTTGTCGCCGGCATGGGGGATTTCAGGCCGTTGGCGGTGTTGAAGATGACGACCCGCTCGTCGCGGTCCACGCGGCCGCGGGCCAGGTCTTCCTTCCAGGCGGCATAGCAGAGCGCGCCTTCCGGGCATAGATGCACCCCGTCGTCGCGGGCGATCTCCGCCCGGGCCTGTGCGGCGGCCTCGTCGGAAGCGTCGCTCGCAAAACCGTTGCTCTCGTATATCACCCGCATGATCAGCCGGTCGCCGAGCGGCTTGGGCACGCGCACGCCATGGATGCCAGTCTCCACCGGGGCCCAGGGTTTCGCCACATGGTCCAGTCCGGCCTCGAAGGCGCGCACAATGGGCCCGCAGCCCGGCGATTGCACCGCCACCATGCGCGGGCGCGCCGCGCCGATCCACCCCATAGCCTCCAGTTCCTCGAAGGCCTTCCACATGCCGATGAAGCCGGTGCCGCCGCCGGTCGGGTAATAAATCAGGTCGGGCAGTTGCCAGCCCAACTGCTCGGCCAACTCCAGCCCCATGGTCTTCTTGCCTTCGATCCGGTAAGGCTCCTCCAGCGTCGACAGATCGTGCCAACCCATGGTCGGCGTACCCTCGCGCACAATGCGGGCGCATTGGTTGATCAGTCCGTTTACCCGGAATAGCCGCGCACCGTGGAAGGCGATCTCACGGACCGTCGCCTCCGGTGTGTCCTCGGGCGTAAAGACGAACGCTTCCATGCCGGCGGCGGCGGCATAGGCCGCGGCGGCCGCGCCCGCATTGCCCGCCGTCGGCGCGGCGATCCGCCTGACGCCGAAATGTTTCGCCATGGTCACCGCCAACGCCATGCCGCGCGCCTTGAAGGATCCCGTCGGCAAGCGTCCCTCGTCCTTGACGATGACGTCCCTTGCGCCCAATTGCCCGGCGCTGTGGGCCAGGCGGACCAGCGGGGTTACCGCCTCGCCCAGACTGACGATGCCTTCCACGTTCTGGACCGGCAGGAATTCCCGCCAGCGCCACATGTCGGGTGGCCGGCCGGCCATCGTTTCCTTCGAGACCGCGCGGCCGATGCCATCAAGGTCATAGCGGACCAGCAGCGGCTTGCCGGCGCGCGACAGTCCGTGCAGCCGGTCGGCCGGGTAATGCTCACCGGTTTCGCTGCATTCCAGATGGGTCGTATGGCAGGTGTCGTGCGGCCCGGTATCCGCAACCAATTGTCTCTCCCTGTCCGCGTTGACCGGCTCATTCGAACACCGGACGAGGACGAAGTCGAGTCGCTGACATTAAAATTTACAGGAAAGGAAATGGCGCGCCCGGGAAGATTCGAACTCCCAACCTCCTGATCCGTAGTCAGACGCTCTATCCAGTTGAGCTACGGGCGCTTGCTATAAGGCTGTGCCGGCTCGGGCCGGCAGCGGCGCGGACAGTACTCAAACCGGCTAGCGATGGCAACCCCGGAAACGCCGCGCGGAGCAGCATATAGTGGATAGGTTCGCCGACCGCAAGTCCGCAGTCACCCGGCGGGCGATACCGGCCCTCCGACAACTGCTGTAAGCTCGTCTTCGGTCAGCGTTTCCTTCTCCAGCAGCGCCGCCGCGCCCTTTTCCAGATCGGCGCGCCGCCGGGTCAGGATTTCCGAGGCCTTGGCGTAGGCCGCATCGAGAATTTCGCGTACCGCGCAGTCGATCTCGCGCGCGGTATCCTCGCTATATTGCCGCTCCAGCATGGTTGGGCGCTGCTGAATATCCAGGAAGGAGCGCGGCTCCGTGTCGTAGGTCATGTGGCCCAGCTTCTCCTCCATGCCGTAGCGGGTAACCATGCTTCGCGCGATGTCCGTCGCCTTCGACAGGTCGTCTGCCGCGCCTGTCGACAGATGGTCAAATATCAGCCGCTCCGACGCGCGGCCGCCCAGCAGCACCGCCATCTTGTTCTCCAGCTCCTCGCGGGTCATCAGGTAGCGGTCCTCGGTCGGGCGCTGGATGGTGTATCCCAGCGAGCCGATGCCACGCGGGATAATCGACACCTTGTGCACCTTCTCGACCCCGCCCAGCGACAGCGAGACCAGCGCATGGCCCATCTCGTGATGGGCGACGACCTTGCGCTCCATCGGGTTGAGCAGGCGGTTCTTTTTCTCCAGCCCCGCGATAATGCGCTCGATGGCGGCGTCGAAATCCGCCATGGTCACATCCTCGCCGCCGCGCCGGGTCGCCAGCAGCGCCGCCTCGTTGGCCAGGTTGGCGAGGTCCGCACCGGTGAAGCCTGGCGTCAGCGACGCCAGGATTGCAGGATCGATATCCGCGGCCAGGCGGATTTTCTTCATATGGATGTTCAGGATCGCCACGCGGCCGGCCTTGTCGGGCCGGTCCACCAGCACCTGCCGGTCGAAACGCCCGGCGCGAAGCAGCGCGGGGTCCAGAATCTCCGGCCGGTTGGTCGCCGACAGCAGGATCAGCCGGGTGGAGGGGTCGAAGCCGTCCATCTCGGCCAGCAGCTGGTTGAGCGTCTGTTCCTTTTCGTCATGGCCGCCGCCGCCCATCGGCGACAGGCTGCGCGCCCGCCCCAGTGCGTCCAGCTCGTCGATGAAGATGATGGCGGGCGCCTTCTTGCGGGCCTGGTCGAACAGGTCGCGCACCCGTGCCGCGCCGACGCCGACGAACATCTCGACGAATTCCGACCCGTTGATCGAGAAGAACGGCACGCCGGCTTCGCCCGCCACTGCGCGGGCCAGCAGCGTCTTGCCGGTGCCCGGCGGGCCGACCAGCAGCACGCCTTTGGGCACCCGCCCGCCCAGCCGGCCATAAATCTCCGGATTTTTCAGGAAGGCGACGACTTCCTGCAGCTCCAGCTTGGCCTCGTCGACGCCGGCGACGTCATCGAAGGTCACTTTCACGTCGGTCTCCATATAGACCTTGGCCTTGCTCTGGCCGAC
>DAOVHN010000472.1 GCA_030671915.1 Pseudomonadota bacterium | reverse complement strand
TATGACGGAAAAGGGCGACGACCGGGTGGCCACGGCGACCTACCTCGTCACCCTGGTCGATTTCACCGACCCCGGCGAGCTGGGCGTGTTCATCGACGAGGCGCAGCTGGCCTCGCTGGAAGAGCGCATGAACGATCGCGGCTATCTGGAAGGGTCGGAAATGGCGACCACCTTCAATATGCTGCGCGCCAACGATCTGATCTGGTCCTTCGTGGTGAACAATTACCTGCTGGGCAAGGACCCTTTCCCGTTCGACCTCTTATACTGGAACTCGGATTCGACCCGCATGCCGGCAGCCATGCACAGCTTCTATCTGCGCAAGATGTATGTGGAGAACAAGCTGTCGCAACCGGGCGGGATCACGCTGGGCGGCGTGCCGATCGATCTGACCAGGATCAAGACCCCGACCTTCATCCTGGCGACCCGCGAGGACCATATCGCCCCCTGGATGACGACCTATCACGCGACCCAGCTCTATGCCGGTCCCGTCACCTTCACCCTGGCGGCTTCCGGCCATATCGCGGGTGTCGTCAACCCGCCGGCTTCCGGGAAATACTCGCACTGGACCAACGCCAAATGCCCGGTATCCCCGGACGACTGGCTGGCCGGCGCCACCGAGCACAAGGGCTCCTGGTGGCCGGAATGGAACAAATGGATCGCCAGGCGCAGCAAGGCCAAGGTCCCGGCCCGCAAGCCCGGGGACGGCAAGCTGAAACCGATCGAGGACGCGCCGGGGTCTTACGTCAAGGTCAGGGTAGGCTGACGGGCCGCATGGTTACGGTATGACGGAGCACGAGGCATTCTTTCCCGCCACCGGCATGCCGGACCGTGACTGGTGGTCCGCACTCTGGCCCGACCCCGAAGGCACGCTTCGGGCGCTCGGGATCACCCCGGATATGACGGTGCTGGATTTATGCTGCGGCGACGGCTGGTTCACCGGGCCGCTGGCTGGTCTGGTGGGGGGGCGGTGTTACGCATTGGACATCGATCAGGAAATGCTGGCCAAGGCCAGGGAAGAGGCGACCCGTACGGGAGCACAGCTAGCCGGCTGGATAGAGGGCGACGCGCGGGATCTGCCGGCCCTGCTGCCCGAGAAGGTCGATTTCGTGCTTGTCGCCAACACCTTCCATGGCGTGCCCGATCAGTCCGCCCTGGCGACCGCGGTCGCGGCGATCCTGAAACCCGGAGGTTCCTTCGCCATCGTAAACTGGCATGCGAAACCGCGCGAGGAAACACCGGTTCTGGGGGAGCCCCGTGGCCCGCGAACGGAAATGCGCATGACGCCGGAGCAAACGCGCGCCGTGGTCGAACCTGCCGGGTTCGAACTGGATAAACTCGTCGAATTGCCGCCCTTCCACTATGGGGCGGTGTTCCGGCTTCAGGATTGAGGCGGCGCGCCGACGCCTTCCGCCAGATATTCTCTCGACAAGCCGAAATAGAGGCCCGCCAGCCGGTCGATCTCGGCATGTTCCGCATCGGTCAGTTTGCGCATGAATCTGGCCGGACGGCCGCCCCACAACTCGCCCGAGGGGATGCGCTTGCCCGGCGTGACCAGCGCGCCGGCCGCCACCATGGCGTAGCTTTCGACCACCGCGCCATCCATCACGCAGGCATCCATGCCGACGAAGCTGTCGTCCTCGAGAATGCAGTCATGCAACAGCACCATATGGCCGATGGTGCAGCGATCGCCGATAAGCGTCCCCTGCCCTTTGCTGGACACGTGAATCACGCTGCCGTCCTGGAGATTGACCTTCTCGCCGATGCGGATGACGTTCACGTCGCCGCGCAACTGGCAGCCCAGCCAGATGCTGCTGCCCGCCCCGATCTCGATATCGCCCGCGAGATTCGAGCCGGGTGCGATGAAGGCGGTCGGGTCGATACGCGGCAGCACGCCGCGAAACGGCAGAATATTCACGGTCACGGGAACAGGGCTTCCTGTTCCAGCCCCATGACCTCCGGCAGGCCGCACATCACGTTCATGTTCTGGATCGCCTGGCCGGCGGCGCCCTTGACCAGATTGTCGGTGACCGACAGCAGGATGGCGCGGCCCGGCACGCGGTCGGCGAAGACACCGATCAGGCAGTGGTTCGATCCGCGCACGTCGCGGGTCGCCGGCGACCGTCCCGCGGGCAGCACATGGACGAAGGGCTCCGGATCGTAGCACGCGGCCAGGGCGACCCGCAGATCCTCGGCATCGGCGCCGGCGGCAAGCGACACATAGATCGTCGCCAGGATACCCCGGTTCATCGGCATCAGATGCGGCGTGAAGGTGACGGTCACGGGCTTGCCGGCGGCCGCGGCCAGTTCCTGCTCGATCTCCGGCGCGTGGCGATGTGCCGCAACGCTATAGGCGTGAATGCCCTCGCTGACCTCGGTATGGAGAGTGGCCTGTTTCTCCGACCGGCCGGCGCCACTGACGCCCGACTTGGCGTCGATAATAATGCCCTCATGGGAAATCAGGCCCGCTTCCAGAAGCGGCATCAACGGCAGTTCGGCTGTCGTCGTATAGCAGCCCGGATTGGCGACCAGCCGCGCCCCGGCGATATCATCGCGGTAGGCTTCCGTCAGGCCGTAGACGGCTTGCTTCTGCAACTCCGGCGCCTGATGCTCGCCGCCATACCATTGGGCGTAGGTGGCGACGTCGCGCAGCCGAAAATCCGCCGACAGGTCGCATATTTTCAGCGATTCGGGCAGGCCCGCAATAACCTTCTGGGTGGTGGCGTGCGGCAGCGCGCAGAAAACGAAATCCAGTTTGCCCCAATCGGCGTCATCGATGCTCACCAGGTCGGGCAACGACAGTCTGGCGAGATGCGGAAAAACCTCGCCCAGTGGCTTGCCGGCGTGGCGGGCGGCGGTCAGCAGCGCGATCTCCACGCCCGGATGGCGCACCAGCAGGCGCACAAGCTCCGCCCCCGTATAACCGCTGGCCC
>DAOVHN010000468.1 GCA_030671915.1 Pseudomonadota bacterium | reverse complement strand
TGGCTGGCGGCGGCGTAAAGGTCGAAGCCGACCACCGCCATGCGGACGGGCCCCAGCGGGACGTAAAGGGCGCTGACCTCACCCTTGAGCCACCGGTTGCATTGCAGCGATCCAAGCCCGATGCCCAGCGAGAAGGCGACAAGGAAAAGCGTCACCACGGATTCGTCCGCGCCGAATATCTCAACGCCGAATGTCGGGAACTGAGTCAGGAAAATGGTGCCGACCGCCCAGAACCAGGAGATCCCGATGATCGAGCGGAACACCGCCCTGGTTTTTGCGGCGTGGCGGACGATGGACCAGCTTTCGCCGACGATATTCAGATTCAGTTTAAGGTCCGGCGCGGCCGGGCCGGCCTTGGGAATGAAAAAGGCGCCCGCCACGCCCGCCGCGGCGACGGCCATCACCGTGCCGGCTACGATCAGCAGGCCGCCCTCGACACCCACCATCATGCCGCCAAAAATGGTGCCCATCAAAATGGCGAGGAAGGTGCCGGTTTCGATCAGCGCGTTGCCGCCGACCAGCTCGTCCTCGCGTAGATGGTCGGGCAGGATGCTGTATTTCAGCGGCCCGAAGAAGGCGGACTGGGTTCCCATCAGGAACAGCACGAACATCAGCAGCCATACGTTTTCCAGCAGGAAACCGACCCCGGCCAGCCCCATGACCGCGATCTCCATAATTTTGACGAACAGGATCAGGCGCGATTTTTCCAGCTTGTCGGCCAATTGCCCGGCGATCGCCGAGAACAGGAAGTAGGGCAGGATAAACACGCCGGCGGCCGCGGTGATCAGCACGCGCGGGTCGTTGCCGCCAATCTGGATCACACCGTAGGTGACCATGATGACCAGCGCCTGCTTGTAGGCATTGTCGTTGAAGGCGCCCAGGAACTGGGTCGCGAACAGCGGCAGGAACCGCC
Source organism: Pseudomonadota bacterium (assembly GCA_030671915.1). GTDB lineage: Bacteria > Pseudomonadota > Alphaproteobacteria > UBA8366 > JADFVY01 > JADFVY01. The sequence goes on along the minus strand of DAOVHN010000468.1, from coordinate 2,038 downwards.
GCGATTTCAGCAGGTGGAACTGGCTCTGTTGCACGTCCGGGCCCTCTCTCTTGTCGTTCTCCGGGCTGGTACGGAACGCGCTAGACGAACCCGATCAACGCATCCAGCACCGCATCCGGCTGTTCGGCCATCAGCATATGGCCGCATTGTGGGATTATAATGGTTTCGGCTTCGTGAAAAGCATCGGCCAGTGCTTTTCCGCGCTTCAGGGGGGTCATGCTGTCCTGGTCGGCCAGTATCAGGCGCACCGGGCAGGTCACCTTCGCGGCAGCGGCCGCCGCGCCGTCATAGTCCGCGCAGGCCTTGAGGCCGGTATGGAGCGCGCCATCCGGTTCGCTGGCCATCAGCTGCATGCCGGAGCCCACCATCCACATGCCGGGCGACTGGTCGCGGCCGATCTGGGCGCCGGGGCTGAAGCCCCAATAGGTGATGGCCTCATAGGCCGAGCGGTCGTTGGCCTTTGCCGCGGCCAGCAGGTCCGGATGCACGGGCATTTGCGCTGCCGTGCCTATCAGGGTCAGCGATCGCACGGCGTCCGGGTGGCGCGCCGCGCATTCCAGCCCGACAAACGAGCCCATGGAATGGCCGACCAACGACGCTTTACCCGCGCCAGATGCCGCGATCAGGTCGGCCAGCCAGTCGCCCATCTCGGGCAGGCTCTCCAGTATCGGCCCTTCCGACTTGCCGTGCCCCGGCAAATCGACCGCCAGCACGCCATAGCCGTGATAAGCGAAGTAACGGGTCTGCAGCGCCCAGGCGGTACGGTCCTGCCCCGCCCCATGCACGAAAATCACCACCGGCAGTGACGAGTCGAATTCCTTGCCGCCGGTTGAGGCGTGGACATGCTTTCCATTGACCGTCAATTCCATGCCCCTCACCCCTTTTGCGAGACGCGGAGCGCCTGGCTGAGGTCGTCGATGATGTCTTGCGGGTCTTCCAGGCCGACCGACAGGCGGATCAGTTCCTCGCCGACGCCGGCGGTCTTCAACTGTTCCGCCGTCATTTGCTGATGCGTCGTGCTGCCCGGGTGGATAACCAGCGTCTTGGCATCGCCCACATTGGCCAAATGCGAGGCGAGCGCGCAGGCCTCGATGAATTTCCCGCCGGCCGGCCGGCCGCCCTTGATGCCGAAGCTGACGATCGAGCCCGCGCCCTTGGGCAGCAGCTTTTTCGCAAGTTCGTGGTCCTCATGGCTGGGCAGGGTGGGGTGCAGCACCCAGTCCACCGCCTCGTGGCCTTCAAGGAATTCCAGCACCTTCGCCGTATTTTCCACATGGCGCTGCATGCGCAGCGGAAGAGTTTCCAGCCCTTGCAGGATATAGAAGGCGTTCTGCGGGCTCATGGTGGCGCCGAAATCGCGCAGGCCCTCGGCGCGGGCGCGCGAGATGAAGGCGGCGGGGCCGAATTCCTCGGCGAAGTCGATGCCGTGATAGCCCGCGTAGGGTTCGGTCAGCGTCGGGAATTTGGCGCTCGCCTCCCAGTCGAAGCGACCGCCATCGACCAGTACGCCGCCGACCGCCAGCCCGTGCCCACCCATCCATTTGGTCGCCGAATGCATCACGATATCGGCGCCCAGATCCAGCGTCTTGCACAAATAAGGCGTCGCAAAGGTGCAATCGACCATCAGCGGGATGCCTGAATCATGGGCGATTTTCGACACCGCCGGCACGTCCAGCACCTCCAGCCCCGGATTGCCGAGGATCTCGGCATGGACCAGCCGGGTTTCGGGCCGGATCGCCTTTCTGATGCCTTCATGATCGCGCGGGTCGACGAAGGTGGTCTCAATGCCGAAGCGCGGCAGGGTGTGGAAGAACATGTTCACCGTGCCGCCATAGAGCGACGAGGAGGCGACGATATGCCCACCCTGGCCCATCAGCGTAACGATACCCAGATGCAACGCCGCCTGGCCCGACGCCGTCGCCACCGCGCCGACACCGCCTTCCAGCGCCGCGATCCGTTCCTCCAGCACCGCGACGGTGGGGTTTGAGATACGGCTGTAGATATGGCCCGCGCGCTCCAGGTTGAACAGCGCGGCGGC
>DAOVHN010000134.1 GCA_030671915.1 Pseudomonadota bacterium | reverse complement strand
CGGTCTGGTCTCGACGATAAAATGCAGCCGGCTCAGCACATCGTCGCTCATCCTGGTGTAGCGGCCGGCGATCTCACCATCGAAGGCGCCGGTCAGGATGCGCTCGCAATCCATGCGCAGCTTGGTGTTGTAGCGGTCGCGCGGGACATAGACGAAGGCCGAGATGAATCGCTCGAGGGGGTCGCGGCGCAAGAACAGGGCGATGCGCTGGAGTTCCTGAAGCTGCACGATGCCAGGCGTGATCTCAAACAGGTCGTCCTCGTCTATCTGGAACAGCTCGTCGCGCGGATAGTTATGCAGGACATGCAGCAGGGCCTTGCCGGCGTGGCTGTGCGGGTCGTAGCCCGAGCGCTCCAGCAGCGACCGCACCTTCTGCCGCAAGATCGGGATGTCGCCCGGACCCTGGTTGTAGGCGGCGGATGTGAACAGCCCGACAAACAGCCGGACGCCCATTATGTTGCCGGCCTTGTCGAAGCGCTTGACGACGATGGCGTCCAGTTGTACCGGCCGGTGCACGGTCGAGCGCCAGCTTGTCTTGGTCATCACCAGGATATGCGGTTGCCGCAGGTAATCCTGGACCTCGCTCGGCAGATGGCCGAGTTGCCGCAGCCCGTGGAAGACCAGCACCGACGGATCTTCCAGAAGCCCGAGGCCGCTTTCCTCGCGCATGCTCACCCGCGCCTTGCGGCCTTCGCCCTCCATGTCCATCTCGCGATAGCCGAGGAAGGTGAAATTGTCTGCCAGCAGCCACTGCAGAAAGGCGACCGTCTCTTCGGTCTCTTCCGCCGACACGGTTTTCGGAGGCGTTTTCGTGAATTCGCCGGTCAAGCCCTCCACATGGTCCAGCATCGGCCGCCACCCGGCGACTGCCGCGCGCACATCGGCAAGGGCATCCGACAGTTCCGCCTCGAGGCCACGCAGCAGGTTCAGGGCGCCTTGCTCGTCGACCTCGATATGCATGCAGGATTCCGGGATCGCGCCGTTGCCGGCGTCGCCGCGCGGTTTCAGCGACAGCGCCTTACCGTCCTCGCCGCGTTCGGCCAGGAACTGCGGATGCACCACCAGATGGACCGTCAAATCCCGCCGGTTCAGCGCCATGGTCACCGAGTCGACCAGGAACGGCATGTCGTCATGAACGATCTCGATCACCGTATGCGGCGAGTGCCAGCCATGCTTCTCGACCCGCGGATTCAACGCACGGACCTTGGCCTCGCCCGGCTTACGCTGGGCCGCGAACTGCCACAGCGACAGGGCCGCGCCGTACAGGTCCTCGGGGTCGCGGCCGACAATATCCTCGGCCGCGATATCCTCGTAATAATGCCGGATGAACTGCTCGGCGCCCTCGGCGCGCGCAGCGGAAAAGCGGCCATGCAGCATGGCGACAATCGAATCGATCGCCTCCTGTTTCAGCGTCGTGGTGCGCGCTGCCATCTCGTCCCTTTCCACCCGCAACGGGCGCGACGTGATCGACTTTCCTCAGAGTAGCGTATTTTTCCTGTTATGAAAACTCCGGAAATACCGGAAGAGGGCCTTCCCTGTGCGAAATCAATTAATACGCTCCTGAGCCGCGGGGGCAAGGGGCGTGCGGTCAATTCGGCGTGGTTATGAGGATTTATCCGGTTGCCGGCATACCGCTGTAAGCCGGATGGAAAGATAGGGCTCCAGCCCGGAAGAGGGCAGCCGGCACTTCGCTCCCACGGGACGAATACGCCATTCACTTCCCGGCGCCAGCGGTGGGTCGAGGCGATCTGAATAGCCCTGCTCGGCGCGAAGCACGAAGGGTGCGCCGAACGGCGGGCTGATTTCCCAGGCCGGTGGCGATACGGCCTCACCCTCGCACGCAAGGTCTCGCACCTGCTCGACTTCGAAACCGGTGATGCGTATGCGCGCGTCCCACAGGCCGCCCTGATTCATTCTGAATGTCATGTTCTTCTCGTGAAAGGCCAAATCCTCGACCGTTCGTTCGACGCCCAGCGTCGTGATTTCATAGATGTTGGGAACATCGGCGTCTTCGGCATCGATCCGCAGCGCCAACTCGGCAACAGGTGCATTATGCTCCAGCAATTCCGCCGGCAATGTCGTCCGGTTGGCAGTGGTGATCACCTGTTCCGCGCCGCCGACCGCGATCGCAACGGGCGCCGGTCTGCTGAGGGTCCAGCCTATCTCCACATCCGCGCCGGGACAGCGCCAGGCCGGATTGATACTCACGTCCCGAAAATGGAACGGCGGCGGCGGGGGAGACGTCGACATGATCGACGCGATGCCGGCGGCGAAAACGACGCCAAGGGCCAGTCTACGAAAAAACAATCCGGTCATGTCCGTATCCTTTCCAGCGCGGCGACGCCTTGCATAAACAGGAACGCCAACGCCGCGCCCAACGGGGCGGCCACCATGTCCAGCGGGTCGAAGGTGCCGGGCATGCCGATGCCGGTCATTTCCGTGAAGGCCGGGTGCTGAGCAGCCTCGAACAGCCAGTTGGCCGCGACCCAGACGCCGCAGGCCGCCAGCCGCGCGTAAAGGGTTGGTGCCAGCAGCGCGGCGGTCATCAGCGAAAAAGCCATGGCATGAATAAATGTCGGCAAAGGCCCGCCAAACGGTCCCAGGATTCCGCTGTCAAACACCAGCCCTGCCGGTAGAAAAGCGATCGACCCAACCGGCCGGTCCAGCGCATAGACCGCGACCCCAAGCGCCGCCGCCCCCAGCCCTAGGACAAACAGCCCCGCCGGCCGCGCCGTCGCCACCATGATCGCGGATCGCACCATTCTCGCGCCTTCTCTCGCCATTCGAAAGGCAAGTTTTAGGCCGAAACATTTGCAAAACATGAAACCCGGGCACAAAAAAACCGCCCTGGCGACGGTTTGTTTGGCGGGAAATTGGAGCGGGCGATGAGATTCGAACTCACGACTTCAACCTTGGCAAGGTTGCGCTCTACCCCTGAGCTACGCCCGCATTCCGATGCACTATATAAGGCCGCCGCGTCACGGCGTCCATAGCGGCGCGCATAATACGCAAAGAAGCGTGCAATGCAAGGGGGTGGCTGGCCTTTTTTACCGCGGGGCCACGATGACGACGGGGCTTGCGGAAAGACCCCATGAAAGATAAGAATTTCGCCCCATGGAAAACGAACCTCCTTTCGACGATGCGGGCCTGTTCGCGCGGCTGGACGAGCTGGGGCTGGCCCATGAAACGGTGGAGCATGAGGCGCTCTATACTGTTGAGCAGTCGCGCGCACTGCGCGGCAACCTGACCGGCGCCCATATCAAGAACCTGTTTTTGCGCGACAAGAAGCGCCGCATGTGGCTGGTCACCGTGCTGGAAGACCGCGAGATGGACCTGAAGGCGCTGCGCCACCGGATTGGCGCGCGGGGCAACCTTTCCTTCGGCAATGCCGAGCTTCTGATGCAGCATCTGGGCGTCATCCCCGGCGCGGTCACGCCCTTTTCCGTCATCAACGACCGGGAAGGCAACGTCACCATGGTGCTGGACAAGGCCCTGCTGGAGATCGACCCGGTCAACGCCCATCCCCTGCGCAACGACCGCACCACCGCGATCGCGCCGCAAGACCTGGCCGGCTTCCTGGAAGCCGAGAACCACGCGCCGCTGGTTCTGGATTTCGATGAAGAATAGAAGAGGTCCGGGGCTTGCCATAAGCGGGACCAGCCGCCATTTAACTCGCTGACGGCTTAGTGGCGTGAATCAGCCGGATGGCGCCCAAGGGTAGCAATAAAGAAAGTCTCTAAGGAAATTCATGGAACAGTTGATAGGCCAGCCGGAAGGCGCCGCACCCGTCATTACCGATGCCACCGACGCCACCTTCGTGGACGAGGTGATCGAGGCCAGCAAGACGATCCCGGTCATCGTCGATTTCTGGGCGCCCTGGTGCGGGCCCTGCAAGCAGCTGACGCCGGCACTGGAAAAAGCGGTCAGGGCAATGGCCGGCAAGGTCAAGCTGGTCAAGGTCAATACCGACGAAAACCAGGGCGTGGCCCAACAGCTTCGGGTTCAATCGATTCCCACCGTTTTCGGCTTCGTCGACGGCAAGGGCGTGGACGGGTTCACGGGCGCGCAGCCGGAATCCCAGATCAAGGCCTTCATCGAGCGGATGATCCAGGCCGGCGGCGGCGAGGCCGGGCCGTCCCCCGTGGACCAGGCGCTGGAGCAAGCGGCCACGGCACTGGCCGGCGGCGATGCGACGACGGCCGGGGCGATCTACGGGCAGATCTTGCAGCATGACCCCGAGGAAATCAGCGCCATGGCGGGCCTGGCCAATTGCTTGTTGAAGGAGGGCCGGATCGATGAGGCCCGGGCGGCGCTGGAAGGTGTGCCGGCGAGCAAGGCAAACAACGCCGACGTCGTAGCGGCCCGCTCCGCCATCGATCTTGCCGCCAGCACCGCGGAACTGGGCGGCGATGCGGTCGAACTCCGCGCGAAGGTCGAGGCGAATCCCGCCGATCACCAGGTGCGGATGGATCTCGCACTGGCGCTTTATGCCGGGAACGACGCGGCGGGTGCGATCGCGGAGCTTATGGAAATCATCCGGCACGACCGCGAATGGAACGACGAGGCGGCCCGCAAGCAGCTTATCAAGATTTTCGAGGCGCTGGGGCCGGCCGACCCGCTGGTCATGGAATCGCGCCGCAAACTGTCATCCATATTGTTCTCATGAGCCTGTTCGACCCGCAATTCAAGGATCTCCCGGCGGTCATCCCCGTGTTTCCGCTGCCGGAGGTCCTGCTGTTGCCGGGTGGAATGTTGCCTTTGAACATATTCGAGCCGCGCTATCTGGCCATGGTGCAGGCCGCACTGGCCGCCGACCGTATGATCGGCGTTATCCAGCCCCTTGCGGCCGAGGGGCTGGCGGGCGACCCGCCGCTGTACGACACCGGCTGCGCCGGGCGCATCAGCCGGTTCGAGGAAACACCGGACGGGCGAATCCTGATCTCCCTGAATGGGGTATGCCGCTTCGACATCGCCAAGGAACTGGCGCCGCACGAGGGTTACCGTCGCGTCCAGGCCGACTGGTCGCACTACGAACACGACCGGGAACAAGGACTTCAAAACTGTCTGGACCGCAGCCGGCTGTTTCCCGCCCTGCGCGGTTATTTCAAACTGCACGGGATCGAGGCAGACTGGGAAACGCTGGGCGAAGCGCCGGACGAACGGCTGGTGACCTGCCTTTCGATGATCTGTCCCTTCGGCGCGTCGGAGAAACAGGCGCTGCTGGAAGCGCCGGGCCTCGACGCGCGGGCGGAAATCCTGACAACCCTGATTGAAATGGCCGCGGGTGAGCATGATTGCAGCCCGGTGCGACAATAGGAAGAGTGCGGAGGAACGAGTCATGAGCGAAGCGAAACCGGGCGTCGATCCGAAATTGCTGGAACTGCTGGTCTGCCCGCTGACCAAGTCGACGCTGCGCTACGATGCCGGGCGCAACGAACTGATCAGCGACCAGGCGCAACTTGCCTATCCCATCCGGGACGGCGTACCGATCATGCTGGTCGATGAGGCCCGCGGACTTGACGAGGAAAAAGACAAAAGATGAATACGACGGAAAACGGCTTCGGCGTGGCCCACTGGCCGACCGAAATCCGGCTGAAGAAAGAGGAAAAGATCCTGGAAGTGGATTTCGACGACGGCAGTTCGTTCAGCCTGCCGGCGGAACTGCTGCGCGTCGAAAGCCCGTCGGCCGAGGTGCAGGGCCACAATCCCAGCCAGAAGCAGACCCTTTCCGGCCGCCGCCATGTCGGCATCATGGAGCTGGAGCCCGTCGGTAATTACGCGGTCCGCATCAAGTTCGACGACCTGCACGACACCGGCATCTTCACTTGGGACTATCTTTACCAACTGGGAAAGAACAAGGACGAGGCTTGGGCCGGTTATCTGGCCGCGCTGGAAGAGAAGGGTCTAAGCCGCGATCCTTGAGAGCTATCAGCCGTCAGCCATCAGCTCACTCTTGCCGCCGCTGATGGCTGATAGCGGACAGCTGACGGTTTCTTACAATCCTTCGCCCTTCACCAGCCTCGGCAGATCGCCGACTGCGCCCATGGCGTGGCGCATCAGGAACTTCTTGAGCGGCGGCAGCCGGTCGACGGCGGCCAGCCCCAGGTCGCGGGCCAGCCGGACCGGCGGGATATCGTTGGAAAACAGGCGGTTCAGCGCATCCGTAACGCCCGCCAGCAAAACCGTATCGAAACGCCGCCAACGTTCGTAGCGGGCCAGAACATCCCGACCGCCGATATCGAGGCCCAGCCGCCGCGCATCCATGATCGCCTCGGCCAGCGCCGCCACGTCGCGCAAGCCCAGATTCAGGCCCTGCCCCGCGATCGGGTGGATGCCGTGCGCCGCATCGCCGATCAACGCCAGCCGCCGGTCGGTATAGCGCGCGGCATGCTGCAGGCTCAGCGGATAGGCGAATCGCGGGCCGGTAAGTTCGATTTCGCCCAGCCAGTCGCCGAAACGGCGCCTCAATTCGCCGAGAAACGCTGTGTCGTCCAGCGCCATGAAGCCTGGCGCCAGCTCACTGCGCTCAGTCCACACGATATTCATGCGCCGGTTGGTCATCGGCAACATCGCGAAGGGGCCCGAGGGCAGGAAATACTCCACCGCCACGCCGTCATGCTCGCACTCATGGGCAACGGTGCAGACGATGGCGGTCTGGCCGTAAGCCAGATGCGACACCGCAATGCCGGCCGATTCGCGCGTCGGCGATTGCCGCCCTTCCGCGCCTACCACCAAGCGCGCGCGTATGCGGGATCCGTCCTCCAGCTCGGCCTCGACGCCACCTGCCGACCGGTCCAGCATGGCAACACGTGCCGGCAACAGTAGCTGGAGCGCTTCCAGGCCTTCCGCCTGCGCGAACAATCCGCGCCGGATGGCGCGGTTTTCGACCATGTAGCCAAAGGGCTCGT
>DAOVHN010000688.1 GCA_030671915.1 Pseudomonadota bacterium | reverse complement strand
CCCTTGGCGACGCACTGGTCACCGCCGAGGTCTGGGTCGCCCTGATGGCGCAGCTTATCGACCGCGGCGTCGCCACCTATGGCGCGGCGCGGGAATTTTCCATGGGCGCCCGGGTGTTGCTGGCCCAGCAGCGCCAGGCCGGCTGGCTGCCCGCCGCGCGCGCGGAAAACAGGGGGGAACAGCATGGATAAGGCGCCGCTCGAACGTCTCGATTCCTTCCCCTACCGCCACCGCGTGGCCGAAGTCATGCGCACGCCGGTCTCTGTCGCCGATCCGGGCATGACGCTGGAGGCCGCCTCGCGCCGCATGGTGGAAGAAAAGGTTTCCTCCCTGATCACGCTGGACGAGGCCGGCCGCCCCACTGGCATCGTTACAGAGCGAGATATTCTGCGGGCGCTGGCCCAGGACGGCGCGGGCGCCGCCGCCGACCGCATCGAGGCCTTCCTCACCAGCCCGGTCCACGACATCCGCGAAGACGCCTTCGTCTACAAGGCGCTGGGCCGCATGATGGCGCGCAAGGTGCGCCATCTGGTGGCCGTCGAGCCGGCCACCCGGCGCGCCGTCGGCATGATCACCGGCCGGACGCTGCTGAAGCTCAGGGTCGACGACACGCTGCAATTGGGCGACCGGCTGGACGCCGCGCAAAACGCCGCCGACATGGCCGCCGCGCGCGCCGAACTGCCCGGCCTGGTACGCCGCATGCTGGCCGAGGGGGTGGGCGCCATGAACGCCGCCGCCGTCATCAGCCAGGTCTATTGCGACATGACGCGGCGCGCCACCGAACTCGCGGTCGCCGCGATGGCGGAGGCGGGCAGGGGCGAGCCGCCGGCGCCCTGGGCGATGCTTGTATTGGGTTCCGGCGGGCGCGGCGAGAGCCTGCTGGCCCCCGACCAGGACAACGCCATCGTTCATGAAGGAAGCGAATCCGACGACCCCTGGTTCGAGGAAGTGGCGACCCGCGCCACCGCCCTGCTGGACGACGCCGGCATCCCCTATTGCAAGGGTCATGTGATGGCCAGCAATAAAATCTGGCGGCGCTCGCTGGCCGGCTGGGAAGAAGAGGTGCTGCGCTGGCTACGCACCCCCGAACCGCAAGCGTTGCTGATGATTGGCATCTTCTTCGATTTCGTGGCCGTCCATGGCGATTTCGCGCTGGCCCAACGCCTGCGTGAGTTCGCGGTCGGCCACGCTGCCGGCGCGCAGCTTTTCCTCAACCTGATGGCTGCCCAGATCGAACATCACCACGCGCCGTTGGGCCTGTTCGGTGGTTTCAAGCTGAAGGAGGGCCGCATCGACATCAAGCTCGGCGGTCTGTTCCCCATCACTTGCGGCGCCCGCGCCATGGCGCTGAAGCTTGCCAGCCCCGCCACTTCGACTTCGGGGCGGCTGGCCGCCGTGCGCGATTCCGGCACCCTGGTCCAGGAAGACATGGACAATCTGCGCGAGGCCCACCAGACGGTAACCCGGATCATTCTGGAACAGCAGATTGCGGATATCGAGGCCGGCCTGGAGCCGGGCCCCCGCGTCGACCCCAAACGCCTGCCCCGCAGCATGCAGGCCAAACTCAAACAGGCGCTGAAGACGCTCGAAGGCCTGCCCCTGATGACCCGCGACGTGGTCTCCAGCAGTCGGAGGGGGTAGGGGCGGGCGCTACTCGAACACGATCTCGATGCCCTTGATCGGCAGCCCTTCGATCGCCGTCGTCCAGCGTTCGCCCAGGGCGACGGGGAAGGCGCGGGTGAGCGTCCCGGTGGTCACGATTTCGCCGGCGGCCAGCGGCGGGTTGTGGGGGTCGTCCGCCAGCATCTCCACCAGATGGCGT
>DAOVHN010000428.1 GCA_030671915.1 Pseudomonadota bacterium | reverse complement strand
GCCGGTGGCGCCGCCCGAGCCGCAATAGCCCCACCACTCCGCCCGGGCGTCGCCCGATGTGGCGATGCTGCCTCCGATGAAGGCCCCGGCGAGTCCGGCGAGGAATGCGGCGATGGTGAGAACGCGGATGAAGGCGGCGCGTGACTTCATTTGATGAACCCTTTTCCCTGTTCGGCCCGCGCGTTTTTTTGCGTCGCGCGGACCATGCCCAAAACATGAAATGGGCCAACGTTGCTATCAAGGGTTGTTGCTCGTCAAGCTGCTAATTTTAGATAAATACCCGTAAAACTATAATGGATATGGTGCAATACGCTGTTATTGCGGAATATATGCCGCCGGCATGCGGTGAAATTATTTTGGAGACATACCAGCGTATGGGTTAGGTGCCAGTCCGCGTTGTTCGCGTATACAACCCGTTATCAGCTTCCGTATTTCCGCCGTTCCACCACCATACGGGCGTATATCTGCCCCCGGCTACACGCGATTCGTCTCTTCCGCGCATCACCGTCGCCGCGCCCACCGCGGGGACGATTCGGCCCGTGGGGGGAGCCTGGCGGGTGGAGTGGCGTAACGAATAGTTAAAGTTCCTACCCCAGCACCAGCAGTACGTAGGCCACCGCCAGCGCCAATTGCACCCCGGCGAAGGGGATGGCCGCCTTTACGAAGCTGGCGAAGGACATGGGCAGCTTGTTCTTGTGGATGATGGTGACCGCCACCAGCGTCGAGGCCGAGCCGATCGGCGTGATATTGCCGCCCAGGTTGGCGCCGAAGATCACCGCCCACCAGAAAGTGGAGTCCGCCGGCAGGTTCATGCCGCCGAGGATCTTGGCCAGCATTGCGGCGAGCGGGATATTGTCGGTCACCGAACTGGCCGCCGCCGCCGCGATCATCAGCGCGCCCGGCCCCGCCATGTCGCCCAGCGCCATGACCGGCCCCAGCAGGTGGCCGATGGCTTCCAGCACCAGCGCGTGTTCCATCATATTGATGATGATGAACAGGCAGCCGAAGAAGGCCAGCAGGTCCCAGTCGATTGCGCGGTAAAACTGGTCGGCGGTCGCCTTGAAGCGGGTCAGCGCCATCGCCGCGAAGGCCAGCGCCACATAGCCCAGGCCGAGGTCGCGGATATAGGGCGTGATCGATGCGGTCGCCATGGCGGCGATGAACAGCGCCGTCGTGGCCGCGCCGAACCAGAAGAAGCCTTGGCTTTCGATGCCGTCGTTCTCGTCGAAACCGGCGACCAGGGCGGCGGCCTGGGCGCGTGCCTCGTCGTTCGCTAGCGGCTCGATCCGGAACAGTTTTGCGCCCATCCATATGGTCAGGGCCGTGGCGACCAGCACATAGGGGCTGGCCTTGATGAAGAACTCGACGAAACTGATGCCGGCGGCGTTGCCGACGATGATATTGGGCACCGACGAGATCAGCGTCAGCAACCCGCCGACATTGGTCAACAGCCCCTCGACCAGCAGGAAACCCAGCAGCTTGTCCGGCCGCCCCAGCTTGCGCAGGGATACCGCGCTCAGCGTGCCGACGATGATCATCGCGGTGACGTTGTTCAGGACCGCGGAAAACACCACGGTCATGACGCCGTAGAAAATCAGCAGCCGCAGCGGGTCGCCGCCGGACAGCTTGGTCAGGCGGATGGCGATCCAGGTGAACAGGCCCGATTTGCTGGTGACGTCGACGAAGATCGACGACCCCAGGATAATCGCGATGACCTCCCAATCGACGCCCGGGATATAGACCGGCAGGCTGATCGAATGGCCCAGGATTTCGACCGGTTCCTTGTGGACCAGGCCGAAAGCGGATGCCAGGAACAGCGCCACCATGGCGAAGACGCCGACGATCACCGATTTCTTGGCGTGGATTTTCTCTTCCAGCGCCAGCCCCAGGATCATCAGGACCAGCAAGCCGGCGAACAGTGCCGTTATGGCGGGCGATACATGCTCCATTACAGCATCAACAGCGGGATTTGCCGCAACTCGACCGCCAGAGGATAGGTCCGCCCATGCATGGCCAGCTGGCCGTCGTCGCGGGCATACATGACCAGCAGGTCGATTTCCTGCGCCTCGATCAACTGGCGGTATTCGGACATGCGGTGGCCCGTGGTCACAAGCTCTTCTACCGTGATCGGCAGTTTTTCCGCCTCCACCGTCTCGCGGCAGCGCCGGATGAAATCGCGCGGTTCCTTCAGAAGCTGCGCCTTGATGGTCTCGCGCGCATCGTCCGTGTCGATGGAGGGGATCTTCGAGATCACCTCCATATAGCGTTCGAAATCATGGTCGCTCTCGATATGGGTCAGCCAGCACTGGCCGCCCGCATTGGTGAAGGCCAGGGCGCTGTTGACCAGGCGACTGTCGCCGGCCAGATGGTCCGTCATCGCCATCACCCGGTCGGTATCGCGGATGGAGTGGGGCAGGGCGTGGCCGGCGTCCGGGTGCGGCAGGATCATCACCGGCGACGTCGTCGCCTGCACCAGCACGTCGAGATATTCGCCCAGGCTGAACGGCCATCGCCACGCTTCCGACCGCAGATGCCGCCAGCTAACGATCAGGTCGGGCCGGTATTGCTCCACCTGGTCCAGCAGTTCCTTCACATTGGTGAAGTCGGCGGCGCCGAGCGCCTTCCATTCGTTGCGCCCGTCATCGATCGCGGCCAGGAACTGGCGCAGCCGCGGTACCATCGCGCCGGCCTCGTCCGCCGTCAGGTCGGTGACCAGCAGAACGCGGTCCACCGTGACGGGCGCGTATTCGAAGACCGGTTTATCGGCCGCCTTGAATACGGATTCGAATGTGTTGAGGTTGGTCATGCCGCTCGCAGGGGTTGGTTCGGGGCAGGATCGCCGAATTTATTTGACGAAGGGTAAACCGGCGACCGATTTTTCGCCATGAGGCCATCCCAAAACCCCATCCTCATCCTAAGCCTGTCGAAGGATGCGGCGTGCGTGGTTGGTGGAGAAGAAACAAACGGATCGTCGCCGCCCTAAACGTCCAGATCCTCGACGAACCGCGCATGTTCCTGGATGAAGGCCAGGCGCAGTTCCGGCTTGCGGCCCATCAGGCTTTCCACGAGCTGTTTGGTCTGGCGGGCGTCGTCGGCTTCTTCCGGGCTGCGCGGATCGGGAATGCCGACGCGCAGCAGTGCCCGCTTGCCCGGCGCCATGGTGGTGTCGCGAAGCTGCTTGGGCATCATTTCGCCCAGCCCCTTG
>DAOVHN010000507.1 GCA_030671915.1 Pseudomonadota bacterium | reverse complement strand
CAGGTCGCAACCGGTCAGCGCCAGCAGCGCGGCAACCCCGAAGGCCGGTGCAAGGCAACGGGCCGTCAGCATGATGCGGTTCCTCCTTTCACCCAGCAGTTAACCGGTTACCATCCCGGCGACGTTGCTTCATCCTCCATACAACGCGTCGATGGTTTCGCCGTATTTTTCTTTTATGACATGTCGGCGGATTTTCAGACTCGGTGTCAGCATTTCGTTATCGATTGTGAAGCCATCGGCCGCAAGCACAAATCGGCGCACCCGTTCCGGCGCAGTCAGTTTGGCGTTCACACGCCTGACGGCATCGTCAATCGCCTTTATGAAATCCGTGTCCGCTATGAGCGTCGCGAGATCAGCGGCCCCTTCGCGGTCCTTGCCCCAGGCCGATGCGAAATCCTCGTCCGGCACAATCAGCGCCACCAGATGCGGCCGCCTGTCGCCATGGACCATGGCCTGGCCGATCTCCGGTTCGACGGTCAGCATGCCCTCGACCCGCTGCGGAGAGATATTGTCGCCGCCGGAATTGACGATGATGTCCTTCTTGCGGTCGGTGATCACGAGGTAGCCGTCCTCATCGAGGAGGCCGATATCGCCGGTATGCAGCCAACCGTCGACGATAGTCTCCGCCGTCACCCGCGGATTGTTCCAGTATCCGTTCATCAGCAGCTCGCCGCGGACCAGTATCTCGCCGTCCCCGGCGATCCGGACCTCGACATCCTTCACCGGCGGCCCGACCGAATCGATTTTGTTGCGTTCGTAACGGTTGATGGAGATGAGGGGTGCCGATTCGGTCTGGCCATACCCCTGCAGCAGGCGCAAGCCCAGCGCCACGAAAAACACCCCTACATCGTAGTTCAGCGGCGCGCCGCCCGACACGAAAGCTTTCAGCCTGCCGCCGAAGCGCCGCGCCACCTTGGCTCGCACCAACCGGTCCAGCAACGCGTCCAGCAGTCTTTCGCCGAACGTCAGCGAGCCCGGCTTTTCGTATTTCTTGCGGCCCAGCTCCACCGCCTTGTGGAACAGCTTGCGTTTCAGGTTGCTCTGGCTTTCCAGGCCGCGCTGGATGCGGCCATGAATCATTTCGTAGAGCCGCGGCACCGCTGTCATGATGGTCGGTCGCACTTCCGCGATATTGGCGACCAGTTTTTCTAGCGATTCGGCGTAATAAATCTCCGCGCCGATCGATATGGGGAAAAACTGCCCGGCCATATGCTCGTACGAATGCGACAGCGGCAGAAACGACAGGAAAACTTCGCCCGGGCTTGTGTAACCGGGAAGGTGCGAGACCACGTCCTCCGCGCCCATGCAGTTGCACAGGATCGCGCCATGGCTCAACATCACGCCCTTGGGCCGGCCACCGGTGCCAGATGTGTAGATCAGGCAGCTTGTATCGCCACGTTCCGGCCGCGCGGCCAGCGCCCGGATATCGTCGTCGCGGCCCGCACCGCCGGCCACGCTGTCCGCCCAGGTCAGCGCGCGCAGCCCCTGCTCGGGAAGGTCGTCCGGCGCTTCGATGCAGATGGCGAACTCTGTGTCGGGGCATTTCTGGGCCGCCGGCAAGGTCTCCCTGGCCAGCGCCCGGGTCGAGACAATAATCCCCTTCTCCCCGCTGTCGCACCACAGGTAGTGATAATCCTCGGTGGAACTGGTGGTGTAGGCAGGCACCGTCATGGCGCCCACCGACATGATGGCGATATCGGCGATCAGCCATTCGGGACGGTTTTCCGAAACCAGCCCGACCCGGTCGCCGGGCTCGACGCCCAGCGCCAGCAGGCCGCGCGCCAGCGCCGTTGCCTCCTCGGCAATCTGCGTCCAGGACTGGCTTCGCCATTCACCCTCCTGCTTGTCCCACAGGAAAGGGCGCTCGCCAAAACGTTCCGCCTGGTCGAAAAACATGGCGGGGAGATTGCGGACGGATTTGTAATCCATGGACATTAGCCCCCTTAACATTCGTTCCAGCCGGTTGATCCGGCTTGTCGAGCCTGCACCGGCATCATATATGGGTCGGTGCAATAAAGGGAGTATACTCATGACTGAAGCTGCCGCGCCAGAGGCGTTGCCGCAATGGGACCTGTCGGATCTCTACCCGGCGCCCGATTCGAAGGAGCTTTCGGCCGATCTCGACCGCATGGAAACCGACGCCGCCGCGTTCGAGGAACGCGACAAGGGTAAGCTCGGCGGTCTGGACGGCGGGGCGCTGGGCGAGGCGATCGCCGAGTATGAGCACACCGACGAGGCCATGTCGCGCGCCGGCTCCTATGCGCAGCTGGTCTATGCCGGCGATCAGTCGGTCCCCCAGGATGGCAAGTTCTACCAAGGCGTCTTCGAACGGCTGAACGCGATCTCGGTCAAGCTGCTGTTCTTCACGCTGGAGCTCAACAAGCTGGACGACGACCGGCTGGAGACGCTGCTGGAGGCGCCGGCGCTGGCGCGCTACCGGCCATGGCTGCGCGACGTGCGCGCCATGCGCCCGCACCAGCTCGACGACGAGATCGAACGCGTGCTGCATGAGAAATACGTGGTCGGCCGCGCCGCCTGGGTCCGGCTGTTCGACGAGACCATGGCCGGCTTGCGGTTCGACTTCCGGGGGCAGGAACTGACCGAGGCTGAAATCCTGAGCGTGATGTCGGACGCCGACGGCGCCAAGCGCAAGGAGGCCGCGCAGAGCCTGGGCGATGTGCTGGCCGGCAATGTGAAAACCCTGGCGCTGATT
>DAOVHN010000119.1 GCA_030671915.1 Pseudomonadota bacterium | reverse complement strand
GGCATGGGTTTTGCCGCGGCTGGAAAGTTCGCCGGCCGTCTGTTCCACAAGTTCCCTGTCACGGTCCCACAGGCATACGGCCGCTCCCGAATCCAGGAACCGCTCGGCGATGGCGCGGCCGATACCCTGCGCCCCACCGGTGACGACGGCCGTGCGGCCCGTCAGGTCGATCTGGTTCATTGGTCCTCCCTGTTTGGCAAATGCATTGGTTGGCTTGACGTGCATGCCGGTAAAAGAGTTATCATCATATAATCGGACTATTCAAGCGCCCACGCAAACGCGTAAAAAATCGGGGAATAAATTTACCGGAGAGAAGCCAATATGGAGAGTGAAGTTCAACAGGCTCGAGTTGATCTTGCCGCGGCGCTGCGGCTGGCCGCGCGTTTCGATTTCAGCGAAGGCGTCTGCAATCATTTCAGCTATCAGCTGCCGGGCGAGGAGGAACGCTTCCTGATCAATCCCCACGGCATCCACTGGTCCCTGATGCGCGCCAGCGACATGCTGCTGGTCGACAGCGAGGGCAATGTGCTGGAGGGCGACCACCCGTTGGAAACCACGGCCTTCTGCATCCATTCCGAGGTCCATCGCAAGCATCCCCGGGCGCGCTGCGTGCTGCATACACACATGGTCTGGGCCACCGCCCTGACCAGCCTGGAGGAGGGAAGGGTGGAGCCGGTCACCCAGAACGCGCTGCGTTTCTTCGGGGACATCGCCTATGACGACGATTACAACGGCGTCGCCGACAGCCTGGAAGAGGGACGGCGAATCGCCGAGGGGCTGGGCGACAAGCGCATTATGTTCATGGCCAATCACGGCGTCATGGCGGTCTCCGACGGCATCGCCGAGGCCTTCGACGACCTCTACTACCTGGAGCGTGCCTGCCAGGTGCAGGTGCTGGCAATGCAGACCGGACGGCCTCTTAAATATATCGGCGACAACATGGCCCGGGACGTCCATGACAATATCCGCGGCTTTGCCGGCGACTACGCGGTCAAGCATTTTGAGGCGCTGAAACAGGTGCTCGACCGAGACAATCCTGGCTACCGGGACTGATTGTTGCGCCGCAGCACAACAGTTGCTTGACTCTCTGTCGCCCGGCGTTCTTTTATTTAAGCATATAGTATGAGGAAAAGGCCGGCGTGCATCGAAACGAGCCGGCGGGGAATACCGGATACCGGGCCGGGGGCATCTTGTTAGGATCGAAAGGCAGTGACCGCACCTATTCGCGCCGCAGTCTGCATGGGCAGGTCGCGCACGAAATCGGCGCGCGCATCATTCGCGGCGAACTTGCGCCGGGCGATACGCTCCCCAGCGAAGCCGACCTGAGCGTCGAACTCAGCGTCAGCCGAACGGCACTGCGCGAGGCGATCAAGCTTTTGGCGGCCAAGGGACTGGTTGAATCCCGGCCGAAGACCGGCACGCGGATCCGGCCCCGTTCTTCATGGAATATGCTCGATCCGGACGTGCTGAGCTGGCTGGTGTCGGACGGGGTTTTCGAAGATTACGCGGACGATCTGTTCGAAATGCGCCGTGTCATCGAGCCAGCGGCGGCCGCCATTGCCGCCAGGCGCGGCGACGAGGCCGCGATCGCGGAAATCGAAAAAGCATACGCGGACATGGTCGCGGCCGGCGAGGACGTCGAGGCCGGCGTCAATCCGGACCTGCGCTTTCATCAGGCCATATTGGTCGCGACCGGCAACGAGTTCATCGCGCCGCTGGGCGCGCTGATCGATTCCGCGCTGACCACGAGTTTCAGGATTTCCAGTTCCCGGCCGGGTGCGACGATCAACTCCCTGCCGCGTCATAAGGCCGTATTGAAAGCCATAACCGCTGGAAATTCCGAGCAGGCGCGGAAGGCCATGGAGGTGCTTCTGTCCGACGCCATGGAGGATTTCCACCGCGTTGTCGAAGGCGATGCGGGTAATGCCAAGGATCGTAGATAATGGAGACCGGAAAAAATGTCGAAATCCGATAAGGGAAAATTCCGTTCCGCAGCCTGGTTCGGCGCCGCCGACAGGGATGGTTTCATCCACCGCAGCTGGATGAAAAATCAGGGATTTCCCGACGACGCCTTCGACGGGCGGCCGGTCATCGGCATCTGCAATACCTGGTCGGAACTGACGCCCTGCAACGCGCATTTCCGCGATCTTGCGGAATATGTCAAACGCGGCGTGTGGGAGGCCGGGGGCTTTCCGCTGGAATTCCCGGTGACCTCGCTCGGCGAGACATTGATGCGCCCGACCACCATGCTGTTCCGGAACCTCGCCAGCATGGATGTGGAAGAATCGATCCGCGCCAATCCGATCGACGGGGTGGTGCTGATGGTCGGCTGCGACAAGACCACGCCGTCGCTGATGATGGGGGCGGCCAGCTGCGACCTGCCGGCGCTCTGCCTGTCCGGCGGGCCGATGCTGAACGGTAAATATCGTGGCAAGGATATCGGTTCGGGCACTTCGGTGTGGCAGTTCAGCGAGGCCGTGCGCGCCGGCGAAATGACTTTGCAGGATTTCATGGCCGCGGAGGCCGGCCAGTCGCGCAGCGTCGGCCACTGCATGACCATGGGAACAGCTTCGACCATGGCCAGCATGGTCGAGGCGCTGGGCATGGGTATGCCGTCCAACGCGGCAATTCCGGCTGCCGATTCGCGCCGCCGCACGCTGGCCCATCTGGTGGGTCGGCGGATTGTCGCGATGGTGCACGAGGATCTGCGTATGTCGAAGGTGCTGACCCGTGCGGCTTTCGAGAATGCGGTTCGCGCGAATGGCGCGATCGGCGGCTCGACCAACGCGGTGGTTCATCTGCTGGCGCTGGCGGGCCGGCTGGGCGTCGATTTCACGCTCGATGACTGGGACAAACTGGGCAAGGACGTGCCCACTATCGTCGATCTGATGCCTTCCGGCCGCTTTCTGATGGAGGATTTTTATTATGCCGGCGGCCTGCCGGTGGTTTTGAAGGCGCTGGGCGACAACAGCCTGCTGAACAAGGATGCGCTGACGGTCAACGGCAAGACCATGTGGGACAATGTGAAGGATGCCGAGAACTTCAACGAAGAAGTGATCCATCCGGTCTCCAAACCGCTTGTGGAAAGCGGCGGCATCGCGGTCCTGCGCGGCAACCTGGCGCCGTCGGGTGCGATCATCAAGCCATCGGCGGCGACGCCGGAACTGATGCAGCACAAGGGCCGCGCCGTGGTGTTCGAGACCATCGAGCATTACAAGGAACGCATCGACGATCCGGACCTGGATGTCGACGAGACCTGTGTGCTGGTGCTGAAAAATTGTGGACCGAAGGGCTACCCGGGCATGGCCGAGGTCGGCAACATGGGGCTGCCGCCCAAGATCCTGGCCAAGGGCGTCAAGGACATGGTGCGCATTTCGGATGCGCGGATGAGCGGCACCGCCTACGGCACCGTGGTCCTGCATACCGCGCCGGAAGCCGCGGCCGGCGGGCCGCTGGCGCTGGTTCAGGACGGCGATATGGTCGAACTTGACTTGGCGAACCGCCGCCTGCATCTGGACGTGTCCGACGAGGAACTGGCGCGCCGCCGGGAAGCCTGGACGCCGCCGGCGCCTGCAATGGATGGCGGATACCAGAAGCTCTATGTCGATCATGTCCTGCAGGCCGACAAGGGCGCTGACCTGGACTTCCTGGTCGGCTGCCGCGGCGCCGCCGTGCCAAGGGATTCGCATTAAGGAGCCTGGAACCGGATTTTGCCGCGGAAATTCGCCGCAATGTTTCGATGGCTGCGCATTCGCAGCCCAATAACAGAAGAACCGAGAGCGGTTCCGCAAACTGTCCAATACGGAGCCTGAAACAGAGGAAATTAAAATGCTCAATAAAACACTTATCACGGCCGCGGCCGTTAGCCTGACCCTTGTCGCGGGTATCGCCCAGGCGGATACCTCGGGCAAGAAGATCGCCCTTTCCAACAACTACGCCGGCAACTCCTGGCGCCAGGCCATGCTGAAAAGCTGGGACAAGGTGACGAGCAAGGCCGTTTCCGACGGCGTCGTCGCCGAGGCTCCGGCCTTCACGACAGCCGAAAACCAGGTGACCGAGCAGGCCGCGCAGATCCAGAACCTGATCCTGCAGGGCTATGACGCGATCGTCGTCAACGCGGCCTCGCCGGACGCGCTGAACGGCGCGGTCAAGCAGGCCTGCGACGCCGGAATCGTTGTCGTGTCATTCGACGGCGTGGTGACCGAGCCCTGCGCCTGGCGCATCGCGGTCGACTTCAAGACGATGGGCGCGATCCAGCTCGACTACCTGGCCAAGCGCATGCCCAAGGGCGGTAACGTTCTTGAGATTCGCGGCCTGGCCGGCGTCTTCGTCGACGATGAAATCCATGCCGGGATCGAGGCGGGCGCGGCCAAGCACTCGCAGTTCAAGATCGTCGGTTCGGTTCACGGCAACTGGGCCCAGGACGTGTCGCAGAAGGCCGTTGCCGGCCTCCTGCCGTCTTTGCCGGAAGTCAAGGCCGTGGTCACCCAGGGCGGTGACGGTTACGGCGCGGCCCAGGCCTTCAAGGCCGCCGGTCGCCCGATCCCGCTGATCATCATGGGCAACCGCCATGACGAGCTGACCTGGTGGAAGGAGCAGAAGGACGCCAACGGTTACGAGACCATGTCGGTCTCGATCGCCCCGGGCGTCGGCACGCTGGCCTTCTGGGTCGCCCAGCAGATACTGGATGGCGTCGATGTGCCGAAGGACATGGTCGTGCCCTTCCTGCAGATCGACCAGGACAACCTGGAAGATAACCTGAAGAACACCGAAGTCGGCGGCGTCGCCAATGTCGAATACAGCCTCGACGACGCCAAGGCGGCCATCGCTGGGTCCAGGTAACGGCCGGTATCCGCCAAACGGAGCTCAGGCATATGCCATCCGCTAACGGCAAGATCGTCGGCCTCGAAGGCGTGGCGAAAAGCTTTGGCGCGGTGCGCGCCCTCGTCGGTGTCGACCTTGCGGTCGGCGCCGGCGAGTGCCTGGGCCTCGTCGGTCACAACGGCGCCGGCAAGTCCACGCTTATGCATGTGCTTGCCGGCACCCTCGTGGCGGACGAGGGAAAGATCGTGATTTCGGGGGCGGACCGGTCCGCGAGCTATAACGTGTCACAGGCCCATCAGTTGGGCATCCGGTGCGTATTTCAAGAACTGTCGCTCTGCCCGAACCTGACGGTTGCCGAAAACGCACGGATATTTCATCCCAATCTGAAGGGTTGGGGGTGGCGCCGCCGCGCCGGCAAAATAATTATCGGCAAGCTGGACGAGATATTCGCCGGTCATGGTATCGCTGACGACGACGTGGTCGGTGACCTGTCCATCGGCAAGCGCCAGATGGTGGAGATCGCCCGCGCCTTTACGGTTACGGACGAGCCGCTGCATCTCGTCATTCTGGACGAACCGACCTCGTCGCTGGATGCGGTTACGGCCGAACAACTGCTTACCTTCGTGCGCAGGCTGGTTGCCGAGGGCGGCAGCTGCATCCTTATATCTCATCTGCTGGGCGAGATACTGGACTATTCGGACCGCATCGTCGTCATGCGAGACGGCGAAGTGGTGGCTGAAAGGCCGGCCGGCGAGTTCGACCGCGATTCGCTGGTTGCCGCCATGGGCGATGTAACCGACGAAGAGAAGATCGAGGCCCATGAGCGGGTCGAAAAGGAACGGGGCGAAACGCCGATAGTGGTGCGCGCCCGTCCCCTGACGGCCGACGGCGAGCGGGAACTGATCGTCCACAAGGGCGAGATCATTGGGCTGGCAGGTCTGGCGGGCCACGGCCAGACACGCATGCTGCTGCAGATTTACGATGCGGCGGGCAAGCGGGCTGCGGATACGGATGTCATGGGCCCCGTGTCGCTGGTCGCGGGCGACCGGCAGACCGACGGCATCTTTCATCTGTGGTCCATCGGGCAGAACGTAAGCGTGCGCTCGCTTCGCGGCATGGTGAGGGGGCTGCTGATCGATCCGGCCCGCGAAAAGGCGCAAGCAGACGAATGGAAGGACCGGATCAAGATCAGGACCCCGGACATGGCCAATAACATCCTGTCCCTGTCCGGCGGCAACCAGCAAAAGGCGCTGTTCGCCCGAGCGCTTGGGTCGGACGCGGAAATCGTGCTGATGGACGATCCCATGCGCGGTGTTGACGTGGGCACCAAGCTGGAGGTCTACGACCTGATCCGTCAGGAGGCGGAGGCGGGGCGCACATTCCTCTGGTACACGACGGAAATGGACGAGCTGAATAACTGCGACCACATCTATGTGTTCAGGAACGGCCGGATCGTCGCCGAGCTTTCGCGTACCGAACTGACGGAAGAAAAAGTACTGCGATCCTCGTTCGAGGAGGGGGTGCGGGCGTGATGCATTACCTGCTCAGTCCGAAATTCATGCGCAGCGCGCTGCCAGGCGTGTCCCTGGCCATTTTGCTAACGGCCATTTTTTATATCCAGCCCAGGGCCATGAGCTATTTCGGGCTCAACCTGATGCTGCAATACACAGTGCCCATCGCGCTGGCCACCATCGCCCAGATGTTCATCCTGACGGTCAACGATCTGGATCTTTCGATCGGCCCGTTCGTCGGGCTCACGGCATGCATCGGGGCGACGTTGCTGTACACCGACCCGGTGCTTGGCGT
Organism: Pseudomonadota bacterium; assembly: GCA_030671915.1. GTDB lineage: Bacteria > Pseudomonadota > Alphaproteobacteria > UBA8366 > JADFVY01 > JADFVY01. The sequence continues at coordinate 732 of DAOVHN010000119.1, read as the reverse complement.
TCTCGCGCTCCTGGCCTGCATTGCGGCCTATGCGGGGTTGGGCGCGCTGATCCACTGGCGCAACCTGCCGTCGATCGTGGTGACGCTGGGCATGTCCTTCGTCTGGCTCGGCATCGCGGTGCTGATCCTGCCGACGCCCGGCGGAACGGCGCCCTCCTGGATTAAGGCCATCATGGGCTTCAAGCCGACGCTCACGCTGTTCGACTATAATGTCATTCCGCCGTTCCCGGTCATCGCGGCCGCCATTATTGCCCTGGTGGTGCATATCGGACTGATGAGGTCCAGCTATGGCGCGGTGCTGCGCGGGGCGGGCGGCAATCCGCGCGCCATAGGCCGGGCCGGCTGGTCGATGATGAAAATCAAAATGACGATGTTTGGGCTGGCAGGGCTGTTTGGCGTGCTGGCGGGACTGTCGCTGATCGGGCTGACCTCCGCCGCCGATGCCCATATCGCCGATCGTTACACGCTTTATTCGATCGCCGGCGTGATCCTGGGCGGTGGTGAGTTCGTCGGCGGCCGGGTTTCGCCGGCCGGCGCCGTCATCGGGGCCATGACGCTGACCCTGGCGGGGTCTTTCCTGATCTTCCTGCGCATTTCGCCGGACTGGCAGGTCGGCGCACAGGGCGGTATCCTGATCCTGGTTCTCGCCCTGAGGGCCCTCATCAACTGGAGGGAAGCGCGATGAACGGAAGCCTTGCCGCGACCCTGAGGAAGCTGGGCGAAAAACCCTGG
>DAOVHN010000665.1 GCA_030671915.1 Pseudomonadota bacterium | reverse complement strand
CGACCATAACCACCCGCGCCGCATCGCGCGCGCCATAACTCGAATGAGTGGGGCGCTTGAAGGGCACGACAAGCGGCGTCGTCCGAACCGCCGAGATCTTCATGGCATTGCTTTCCGAAGTTCCATCTGGCCCTCAACCCCCCACAACACCCTCCAGCCACGCCGTCACATCGTCGGTCACGTGATGCACATGGTCCGGGTCCTCGGCCTCGTCGCCGGACCAGTTGTAGTGGGTGCGCACCCAGACCGTCTGCATGCCCAGGGCGGCGGCGGGTTCCAGGTTTACCGACATGTCGTCCAGCATTACCGCGGCCCCGGCCGGCACGCCGTGGTCGGCGACGATCCGCGCATAGGCGGCCGGGTTCGGCTTGCAGATGTAATCCGCATCGATGATATCGAAGATCGCCTCGAAATGGTGGGCCACGCCGAGGCGCGCCATGACGTTTTCCGCGTGGCCGGTGTCGGCGTTGGTGAAGATCAGCTTGCGCCCCGGCAGGCGCGACAGGGCGGCGTCCAGCACCGGGTTCGGCTTGACCGGCGACAGGTCGATGTCGTGCACGTAATCCAGGAAACCGGCCGGGTCTATGTTGTCGTTGGCGATCAGGCCCGACAGGGTGGTGCCATGTTCGAGGAAATATTTACGGCGGATGCGCGACGCCTCTTCCTCGCCGACCTTGAAATAATCCATCAGGTATTCGCGCATGCGGACATGGATCTGGTCGAACAGCCGGCACTCGGCCGAATAGAGCGTGTTGTCCAGATCGAAGAGCCAGACTTCAGCCTCTGCCAGGGCGCGGCGCTGTTCGTCGGTCATTGCGTGGCCTCCTGGCCTTTAATGTGTGTTCCGCATGCGCGGAACCGGCACCGGCCCGCTCCCCCACCCGGCCACCCACAGCTTAACGTACCGAGGGCGGCCGGGTGGGGGAGCGGGCCGGTGCCGAACAATCTTGAAATCCCTCAATCGCCGCGGATCAGGGTGCCGGACCCGTCGGGCGTGAACATTTCCAGCAGCATCGAATGGGGTATCCGCCCGTCCAGGATCACTGCCGCCTCGACGCCGGCCTCAATCGCCTCGATGCAGGTTTCGACCTTGGGGATCATGCCGCCGGTCAGCGTGCCGTCCTTCATGTAGGCCTTCGCTTGCGCGACGGTCATCTCGTGGATCAGCTCGCCCGACTTGTCGAGCACGCCTTCCACGTCGGTGAGCAACAGCAGGCGCGTGGCGCCAACCGCGCCGGCCACCGCGCCCGCGGCCGTATCGGCGTTGATGTTATAGGTCTGGCCGTTCTCGTCAGCGCCCAGGGGCGCGATCACCGGTATGAAATCGGTGGGCTTCAGGGCGTCCAGGATATGCGGGTTCACGGTGTCCGGTTCGCCCACGAATCCGAGATCGAGGATCTTTTCGATGTTGGAGTCCGGGTCGGCCACCGTACGGCGCAATTTGCGGGCGCGAATCAGGTCGCCATCCTTGCCGGAAATGCCGATGGCCCGGCCGCCGGCGTTGCTGATGCCGGTCACGATCCGCTTGTTCAGCAAACCGGACAGCACCATTTCCACGACCTCGACGGTCGCCCCGTCTGTAACGCGCAGCCCGTCGACGAACTCGCTCTTGATGGCCAGCCGCTCCAGCATCCGGCCGATCTGCGGCCCGCCGCCATGCACGACGACCGGGTCGATGCCGACCTGCTTCAGCAGCGTCACGTCATGGGCGAAATCCGACGCCAGGCGATCGTCGCCCATGGCATGGCCGCCATACTTGATCACCACGGTCTTGCCCGAATAGCGGCGCATGAAGGGCAGGGCCTCCGTCAGGATGCCCGCTTTTTCCAGCCAGTCTTTTTGCCGTTTCGCCTTGTCGCTCATCGTCCCGGTTCCGTGCGTCGCTATATTCGCTCGACCCTTTTAGCCGATAGAT
>DAOVHN010000520.1 GCA_030671915.1 Pseudomonadota bacterium | reverse complement strand
CGACGACGAGGTCGCCCGCTGGCAGGAATGGCGGGCCAGCCTGGCCCGGCGCATGAACGACCTTATGGATGTCGGCGCGGTCATGGCGATCCCGACCTCGCCCTGCGTCGCCCTGTTCCGCGACGAGCCGCAGGACAAACAGGCGGACGCCCGCCGGCGCATCCTCACCATGACGGGCCTGGCCGGCCATGCGGGCCTGCCGCAGATAAACATCCCCTACGGGACGGTCGACGGCGCCCCCACGGGCTTCTCCATCGTCGGCCGCAAGGGCGGCGACGAGGTGCTGCTCGACCTCACCCGAAAGCTGGCCCAGGCGGGCATCATGCGGCGGCCATAGAAGACGCTGTCGCCCACCCCGGCACTATCCCGGACGGGGTAATCTTTTGTTTGTAATTTGCCGCTACAGTCCGCGTTCATTTTTTCACAGGACTCAGGACGAGGCACATTATGACAATCAATAAATTCAGCATGTTCGTCGCCGCGGTGGCCGCCGCCGGCATTGTGGGCACTGTTCCCTCGTGGGCGGGTGGAACGCACGGGGCCTCGAAGGCCCCTGTTTTTTCGTTCGGCGAGCCGGGCGACGCGCATCATGTGAGCCGCACCGTAGAGGTCACGGCCGGCGACATGACGTTCCATATCGAATCGCTGCGGATCGGGGAGAGCGAGACCATCCGCTTCGTCGTCACCAATACCGACGAGATCGACCACGACTTCACCGTCGGCCCGCCGGAACTCCAGGCCGAGCACCGCGAAGAGATGATGAAAATGATGGAGAGCGAGAACGGCATGGCGAAGATGCATGACGACGCCAACGCCGTTTATCTCAAGCCGGGTGAGACCAGGGAGCTGATCTGGAAGTTCCAGAACGTCGCCGATCTGGAATATGCCTGCAATGTCCCGGGACATTACGAGTCCGGCATGAAAGGCCGTTTCCAGGCCGCCAGCTGAACGAAGTTCATGGATCAAGGCCCGCCGCACTGCCATGCGGCGGGCCTTTGCATGAGTTCAGGGTGCGGGTCCGACGGGCCCGCCCTCCGCCTCCGCCCGCTTCCGTCCCGTAATCATGGCGCGGGTCAGGTTTTCACGGTGCACGATGCCGGCCAGGACGACGCCCGCGATATGGAACAGCACCGCCAGAAAGGTGAAATGGGCGATCCATTCATGGATGTCGCCGCCCTCCCCGTCATCATCGTCGTCATGCTCGCCGTTCCTGTCCTCATCGGCCAGGGCCGGCGCGATGACCGACGTCTCCCAGGCCAACGGGCCCTTGCCTTCCTCGGCGGCATATTGCTGCATGCCGGTCCAGACCGTGACCAGACACCCAGCCATCAACATCAGCGCCATGACGCCGCCGGCCGGGCTGTGGCCGAGATGGCGGCGGGCGCGGAACAGGAACAGGTCGATCAGATAGCGCCAGGCATGGAACGGCCCGCAGACGAAATCGGTGAAGCGCGCATGCTTCGGCCCGACGAAGCCCCAGACGATGCGCGCCAGCACCAGCCCGCCGACCAGATAGCCGGCCCAGACATGCAGCGCCATCGCCTCGTCCTCGGTGACATAGGCCACCGCGAAGGCCGCGACCAGCGTCCAGTGGAAGACGCGGACGAACAGGTCCCAGACCTTGACCTGACCTTGATGAGGCGTCTCTGCATTCATTGGATGTCAGTGTGCCATAAAACAGCCTGACGGGTTCAGGCAAAATTTATTGGCCCGCCCGGGCCGCCGCCTTGATCCGCATCAATGTACGGAAAGTTGCCAGGGCCTATATTGCCGTCATAGCGCAATCGACACCGATTGCGTCCCGCTCATACAAGCGGAGGATATAATGTTCGCAATTCCCCTACAGATCACGTTCAAAGGCATGGATCCTTCCGAAGCGGTGGAGGCAAACATTCGCGAGAAGGCCGATAAGCTGGAGCGCTTCTCGGACCATCTGATGAGTTGCCGCGTCGTCATGGAAGCGCCCCACCGCCATGGCCACAAGGGCAAACTCTATGATATCCGCATCGATCTCGGCGTGGTCGGCGGCGAACTGGCCGTCAGCCATCAGGGCCCGCTGGACCATGCGCATGAGGATGTCTATGTGGCGATCCGCGACGCCTTCAATGCCGCCACCCGCCAGCTGGAGGATTACGCGCGCAAGCAGCGCGGCAAGGTGAAGGCTCACGAGGTTCCGCTGCATGGCACGATCGCCGGCATGTCCCATGACCACGGCTTCATCGCGGCGAGCGACGGCCGCGAGATCTATTTCCACAAGAACAGCGTGACCCAGGGCGATTTCGACGAACTGGAGGCCGGCGACGAGGTCCGCCTCGTCGTTCATCCCGGCGAAGGCGAAAAGGGCCCGCAGGCGAGCACCGTCGTGCCCATCGGCAAGCATCATCTGGTGGAACGCTAGCCCGGATTTCTCACCAGGATGGCGCCGTCATCGCGCCGGGCGGAGTCCGATCCGCCAGGAGAAGGCCGAAAAGCGTAGCCGTCGCTACGGTCGAGGCCTTCGACGCCGCGGGCGGCCCGCCCGGCGCGACCCTTCGGGCGCGGCGGACAGGCCGACAGGCTGCGTCAAAGCGCTTGCCCGATGCGCGGCATCGCGCCGCGCGCTTTTCCTGTCCTGTCGGCCT
>DAOVHN010000750.1 GCA_030671915.1 Pseudomonadota bacterium | reverse complement strand
GGATAGCGCATTCGGCCCTTCCAGCAGGGCCGGGCTGCAAACCGGGAAAATATCCTCGGTCATCAGGCGCACGCTGTGCAGCCCCTCGTATTCGCCCTGGCCGTAGCGCACCACCAGATCGACGTCGTCGCGCCGGAAATCGGTCAGGCTGTTTGATGGATCGATCCGCACGTCGATTTCCGGGTGCTTGTCGCGGAACCGCCCCAGCCGCGGCACCAGCCATTTCGACGCGAAGGAAGGCAACACGCTAACGGTCAGCGGCCCGCCGGCGTCGGGCGCGGTAAGTTTTTCCACGGCGACCGCCAGATGGTTCAGCGCCATGCGCACCTCGCTGACGAACTCCTGGCCTTCCTCGGTCAGCCGGATGGCCCGGTTCAGGCGGCGAAACAGCCGCACGCCCAGCGCCTGCTCCAGCACCTTTATCTGATGGCTCACCGCCGCCTGGGTGACGTGAAGCTCTTCGGCGGCCAGGGTGAAGCTGAGATACCGGGCCGCCGCCTCGAAGGCGCGCAGGGTGTTCATCGGGGGCAGGCGGGTCGCCATGGCGATACCAATCGGATAAGAACCATTTATCCGATACATGAGGAACGATCGTTTGTCCATAGGTCAGAATTCGCTTAAATCGGGTAATTACGAGCAAACGCTTCAAATCTTCGGTTCACCAGATGGACCCGGCCAGATAAGGAGAATACAGATGACCTACGCCACCGATATCCAAGTTCCCTGCAAGGCGGCCGGGGTTGCTGGCCTCGGCTGCCTCTTTTGGGCGTCTTTGCAAACCCTGCAATTGTGGTATGAGCGTTCACGGCAGCGCCGCCGTCTGGCTCATCTGGATGACCGCCTGCTTCGCGATATCGGGATCGACCGGATCGCCGTCATGGAGGAGATTTCCAAACCCTTCTGGCGCGGCTAATCCATCCAGGAGGGGATTTGGGAAACAATCTGCTTTACGTGGCGACCGTGCTGATCTGGGGGTCGACCTGGTATGCGATCAAGATGCAGCTTGGCACGGTCGACCCCGATCTCTCGGTCGCCTATCGTTTCATCGCCGCCTCGACGGTGCTGATTGGCTTCTGCCTGGCGACCGGGCGCAGCCTGCGTTTCGCGCCGCGCCACCACATTTTTATCGCGGCGCAGGGGCTATTCCTGTTCTGCCTGAACTACTGGTTGTTCTATTACGCGACCTTCGAGCTGACGACCGGCGTCGTCGCGGTGGTGTTCTCGCTGATCATGCTGATGAACATACTGAACGGCGCGGTGCTGTTCGGCACGCGGGTCGAGCCGAGGGTCCTGGGCGCCGCCGGGCTGGGCGTGGTCGGGCTGATCCTGGTGTTCTGGGACGACCTGGCGGCCCTCGACCTCACCAGCGGGCCGATGGTCGGGCTGGGCCTGTCGATCGTTGCGACCTACTTTGCATCGCTGGGCAATATGGCGTCGCTGAGAAATACCCGGGCCGGACTGCCGGTGCTCCCGGTGAACGCGCTGGGCATGGCCTATGGCGCGGTATTCATGACCGTCCTTGCGCTGCTGCGCGGCGCGCCGCTTAGCTTCGACTTCTCTCCCGGTTATGTGGGATCGCTTT
>DAOVHN010000783.1 GCA_030671915.1 Pseudomonadota bacterium | reverse complement strand
CGATGGGCGCCTGTCTGATGTTCGGCTTCCTGGATGCGGTTACGATCCGGCTGCAGGGCGTCGATATCCCCGGTATCGGCGAAATCCCGGTGCAGTTCATTCAGGCGCTGCCCTATGTGCTGACGGTGGTTCTGCTGGCCGGCTTCATCGGCACGGCAATGGCCCCGCGCGCAATTGGCGTACCTTATGTGAAGGAGCGGTGAGGATGGACAAGGCAATGTTCGATTTGGCGCGCGCGGCCATGGCGAAGGCCCACGCGCCCTATTCGAACTTTCATGTGGGCGCGGTAATGAAGGGCGCGAACGGCCGCCTCTATGGCGGCTGCAACGTTGAGAACGCGGCCTATCCGGAAGGCTGCTGCGCGGAGACCTCGGCCATCGCCGCGATGGTCATGGACGGCGAGGCGAAGATCGCCGAGGTGCTGGTCATGGGCGCCGGCGAGGGGCTGGTGACTCCCTGTGGCGGCTGCCGCCAGCGTATCCGTGAATTTGCCGCCGATGATGTGCCGATCCATATCTGTTCCCCGGATGAATTGCGCCGGACGGTGACGCTCGGCGAATTGCTGCCGCTTTCCTTTGGGCCGGAGAATCTGGGATGACCATTGACCACGATGTCGCGCGCAATGTGGAACTGCTGGGCGAACGTTCGGGCGGGCTGAAACCCCGCGTCGGTATCGTGCTGGGTTCCGGCCTCGGCCCGCTGGCCGACGACGTGACCAATGCGGCGATCGTCCCCTATGGCGACCTGCATGGCTTTCCGGCGCCGGGCGTCGGCGGGCATGTGGGGCGGCTGTTGCTGGGCGCGATTTCGGGCACGCCGGTGGCGATGCTGCATGGCCGGGCGCATTATTACGAATCTGGCCGGGCGGATGCCATGAAGGTGCCGGTACGCACGCTGGCCGCCCTTGGCTGCGAGGCGCTGATCCTGACCAACGCGGCGGGCAGCCTGCGCGAGGAGGTCGGCCCCGGCTCGGTGATGGCGATCAGCGACCATATCGCACTGACCGGCGTCTCGCCCCTGTTCGGCGAGGCCGGCGACGGCAAGTTCGTCAATATGGTCGATGCCTATGACCCCGCCTTGCGGGCGCGCCTGCATGAGACCGCCTCGGCGATCGGGCTGATCCTGCATGAAGGCGTCTATGCCTGGTTCTGCGGCCCGCATTTCGAAACCCCGGCGGAAATCCGCGCGGCGCGGGTGCTGGGGGCGGATGCGGTGGGCATGTCCACCGCGCCCGAATGCATCCTGGCGCGCCATGCGGGTCTGAAAGTGGTGGCCATGTCGATCGTCACCAATCTGGCCGCCGGCATGGACGATGTCGGGTTGAGCCACGATCAAACCCTGTCGGTGGCCGCTATGGCGGCCGGCGATGTGCGCAAACTGTTGCTGGCCTTCCTGGCGGACTGGCCGACATGAATTACCTGCCGCAGGAAATCATCCGCCGCAAACGCGATGGCGAGGCGCTGAGCGCCGACGAAATCGCCTTCATGATCCGCGGCCTGACGGACGGCTCGATCTCGGAAGGCCAGG
>DAOVHN010000650.1 GCA_030671915.1 Pseudomonadota bacterium | reverse complement strand
GCGGTGGTCGGTGTGCTGATGCGCTTCGGCATGGGACGCTACATGGAAAGTCCTCTTTACCTGGCGGACGGACCGCCCCCTGGCAGCGACGGCGGGGAAGGCGGCGCTTGACCCAGATTCCGCTGGACCTGCCGCACCGCGCCGCCATGGGGGCTGCCGATTTTCTGGTGGCGCCCTGCAATCGCGACGCGGTGGCCTGGCTCGACCGCTGGCCCGGCTGGCCGGTGACGGCGTTGGTGGTCCATGGCGAGGAGGGTTGCGGAAAAACCCACCTGACCCATGTCTGGCAGGCGCAAAGCGGCGCGGTTGCGATCGACCGCCGCGCGCTGACGACCGACAACGTGCCGCACCTGCTGGGCGATGCGGCGGCCTGTTTCATCGAGGACGCCGACCGCGGGTTCGACGAGGAAGCGGTACTGCATCTATACAATCTGCTGGCGGAACGCGGCGGGCATCTGTTGCTCACCGCGCGCGCGCCGGTATCGCACTGGGGCATCGCCTTGCCGGATCTTTCATCGCGGCTGGCCACGGCAATGAGCGTCCCCGTCGGCGCGCCGGACGACGAATTGATCGCCGGGATACTGATTAAGCATTTCATGGATCGGCAGATCAGGGTAGACCCGGCGGTGGTGACCTATCTGCTGGGCCGCATGGAGCGCAGCTTCGCGTCCGCGAGGCGGGTCGTCGCCGCGCTGGACGCGGCGGGGCTCGCCGAAAAGAGAGGAATTACGGTGCCGCTGGCGCGCGAGGTGCTGCGGCGGCTGGATATCGACAGTTAAGGGAGAGAAGAGCGATGGATTTGGGTTTGAAGGGTAAAAAGGCGATCGTCTGCGCATCGTCGAAGGGGCTGGGCAAGGGCTGCGCGATGGCGCTGGCGCAAGAGGGCGTCGACCTCGTCATCAATTCGCGCTCGGCCGACGCGCTGGAGGCGACGGCCGACGAAATCCGCAAGGCGACCGGCGCGACGGTGACCCCCGTGGTCTGCGACGTGACCACCGAGGAAGGCCGCGCGGCGGTGCTGGCGGCCTGCCCGAACCCGGATATCCTGGTGAACAATGCGGGCGGCCCGCCGCCCGGCGATTTCCGCGACTGGGACCGCGACGACTGGATCAAGGCGTTGGACGCCAACATGCTGACCCCGATCTTCCTGATCAAGGCGATCGTGGACGGCATGATCGAGCGCAAGTTCGGCCGCATCGTCAATATCACCTCGGGCGCGGTGAAGGCGCCGATCGATATCCTCGGCCTGTCCAACGGCGCGCGCACGGGCCTGACCGGCTTCATCGCCGGCCTGTCGCGCAAGACCGTGCGCCACAACGTGACGATCAACAACCTGCTGCCCGGCCCGTTCGATACCGACCGGCTGAAACAAACCATGGCGGGCGCGGCCAAGGCCGCGGGCAAGAGCGTCGAGGAAATCGCCAAGGCACGCGCCGCCAACAACCCCGCGGGCCGCTTCGGCACACCGGAAGAGTTCGGCCAAGCCTGCGCCTTCCTGTGCTCCGCGCAATCCGGCTTCATAACCGGCCAGAACCTCCTGCTCGACGGCGGCGCCTTCCCGGGGACGCTGTAGGGGCGGGGGGCACGGCCTCACCCCCCTTGCCCGGTCACGCGTTGCGTCGTAGATTTCCCGTTCATTGGGCCAAGTGGGCCAGTTCGAGCGGGCCAGATTCATGCGGGAGTCGCTTTTTCACCTGAGGCAGCGGCCTGGGGTCAGCATCCAGGCCAGCATCCGCGAGATGCTGGTCTCGGTGATCCTGAACGAGCAGTTGCCGGCCGACCGGCCGCTGCCGTCCTGCCGGGAACTGGCGCGCCGGCTTGGCGTGTCGCGCAATACGGTGGTGCTGGCCTATCAGGGGCTGGTGGATGACGGCTTCATCATCGCGCGGTTGCGCAGCGGCTACTATGTCAATCCGGATATCCTTGAGAACCCGCCGGGCGAGAGAGTTGAAGCGGCCGGGCCACCGGTC
>DAOVHN010000701.1 GCA_030671915.1 Pseudomonadota bacterium | reverse complement strand
GACTTGGCGTAAACGATGCCGCCGTTCGCTTCCAACCGCCGCACGACGCTCTCTGATTCCGCTGGAACATTGTCCGCGAAGATTGGCGAACCGAAGGTGGTGCGCACGCCGGCCACCGGCACCAGGTCCTTGATCGGCACCGGCAGGCCGGCCAGCATGCCGCGCTCTTCAGGCTTGCGTTCCATCAACCGCCGCGCATGGTCGCGCGCCCGGTCAAGGCACAGAGTCGGCAGGGCGTTGATCGCAGGGTCGACCTCGGCGATCCTCTGTTCCAGCGTATCGATGAGATCCAGCGGCGAGACCTCGCCGCGTTTTAGAAGGCCGACGATTCCCATCGCGCTCTTTTCGATCAGAGTCCTGTCCGCGCCCATGCAGCCTGCCCCGTTCCGTTATCGCTTGGCCATGATCCTTTGAAACGGTAGAGGTCGCAAGTCATACCGGCAAATACTTGCCCGCTACGCTCCCCCCCCGTAATCTCCTGCACCATGACGGAAATGAACAGAGACGCGCTGGAGCGCATCAGGGCGGCGTTGGGACGCAAGGGCTGGTCGGCGGATGCGGGTGAGATCGAGCCGCTGGTTCACGACCAGCGCGGGCTGTTTTCCGGCAAGGCGGCGCTGCTGGTGAAGCCGGCCTCGACGGCGGAAGTGGCCGAGGTTGTGAAAATCTGTGCCGCGGCCGGCATCGCCATCGTGCCGCAAGGCGGCAATACCGGGCTCGTCGGCGGCGGCGTGCCGTTCGAACATGGCGGGGAGGTCCTGCTGAGCATGTCCCGCATGAACCGGGTGCGCGCGGCCGACCCGGCGAACTACACGATGACGGTGGAGGCCGGCTGCGTGCTGGCCGACATCCAGGCCGAGGCGGAGAAGATCGACCGGCTGTTCCCCTTGAGCCTGGGCGCGGAGGGCAGTTGCCAGATCGGCGGCAATATCTCCACCAATGCCGGCGGCGTCGCGGTGCTGCATTACGGCAATATGCGCGAACTGGTGCTGGGGATCGAGGCGGTGCTGCCGGACGGGCAGGTCTGGAACGGGCTGCGGGCGCTACGCAAGGACAATACCGGTTATGACCTGAAGCAGATGTTTATCGGCGCCGAGGGCACGCTGGGCGTGATCACGGCGGCAGTGCTAAAACTATTCCCGCTGCCCAGGGACGTGCAGACCGCCTTCGTTGCGATCCGCGACCTGGATGCCGCGATCGACTTGCTGGCGGCGGCGCGCAACGCCAGCGGCGACGCCGTAACCTCCATCGAGCTGATCCCCCGACTGTCGCTGGAATTCGCCTGCCGCCATGTCGCGGGTATCACGGACCCGCTGAGCGAGCCATGCGAGAACTACCTGCTGGTGGAGTTTTCCGGCGCCCGGCCGGACGGCGGCATGGCGGAAAACATGACCGCCTTCCTGGAAGGCGCCTTCGAGGACGGGCTGGTGCTGGACGCCGCGCTGGCCCAATCGGAGGCGCAGCGCGCCGATCTGTGGCGCATTCGCGAGGCCATCGTCGAAGCCCAGAAATTCGAGGGCGGCAGCATCAAGCACGACATCGCCGTGCCGGTGGACAAATCGCCCGAATTCATCCGCCGCGCGGTGGCCGCGGTGACGGCGGCGATGCCCGGTATCCGCCCCCTGCCCTTCGGCCATATCGGCGACGGCAACATTCACTTCAACCTCAGCCAGCCGCCCGGCATGGACACGGACGCTTTCCTCTCCCACTGGGCGGAGATGAACCGGATCGTGCACGACATCGTCGCCGACCTGGACGGCTCGATCAGCGCCGAACATGGAAT
>DAOVHN010000544.1 GCA_030671915.1 Pseudomonadota bacterium | reverse complement strand
TTCCGCCCCGGCAATCATCAGCACGCCGGCCAGCACCGGTCCCACGCAGGGAGTCCAGCCGAAGGCGAAGGCCAGCCCGATGACATAGGCGCCGATCAGCCCGGCCGGCTTCTTTTCGACATGGAACCGCGCCTCGCGATAAAGCATGGCGATCCGGAAGACGCCAAGGAAATGCAGCCCAAGCACGATGATCAGTGCGCCGGCTATCCAGGACAGAATCTCGAAATTCTCCGCCAGCATCTGTCCGAGGTACGAGGCGGTCGCCCCGAAGGCCACGAAAACGGTGGCGAAGCCCAGAACGAAAACGACAGAGGCCAGCACGACCCGGCGCATCGCGCCGCGGTCGACATCCCCGCCTTCCTCAAGCTGTTGCAGGCTGACCCCGCCCAGGAAACATAGGTAAGGCGGGACCAGCGGCAAGATGCAGGGCGACAGGAAACTCAACAGGCCAGCCAGGAAGGCGCCGCCAAACGAGACCTCCAATCCGCTCATCTATCGCCTCTCTCTCCGCCGTTTCACAGTCAGCCGGTTGCGATTCTGATGTTTTTGTTTTCCGGCACGTCGATGACTTTCTTGTCCTCGATATAGCTGTTTACCACATCCCAGATCGGCGGGCCCTCGGTGCCTTCGTTGACCGAGGCCCAACCGGCGACGGTATAGGTCTTGGCCGGGTCGATCGCCTCGCCGGTGGCGATCAGCTTCATGTCCGAAATGCGGCTGCCCATGGCATTGGTCGTATTGATGGCGTAGGACATGCCGCCGACGCGCACCATGTCGCCGCCCTGCTGGTAATAGGGGTCCGGGTTGAACAAATTGTCCGCCACGTCTTCCAGAATCACCTTCAGGAACTCGCCGGTGAATTCGTTGCGGTAGGCGGCGGGGTAGGTGATCGAGGTCATGTTGTAGACATCCTCGACCGTGATGTCCTGGCCTGGCAGCAGCGACGCGCCCCAGCGGAAACCGGGCGACAGGGCGATCTGGGCATCGCGCTCTTGCATCAGCGCCTGGCAGATCAGATCGTCGAAGGTGCCGTTGAAATTGCCGCGGCGGTAGAGCAGGCTCTCGGTGCGGCCCAGCACGCGGGTCAGCTCCGCCTCATGCGGATCGCGGATGCCCTTCACGATGGCCGCGATCTCCGGGTCCGGGTCGATCACGTCGGAGAAGACGGGGATCAGGCGATAGTTGTAATTTGTCATCTTGCCGCCCTTTACCTCGATGTCGAGGCGGGACAGGAACTTGCCGTGCGAGCCAGAGGCCACCAGCAGCGTGCCTTTCTCCTCCAGCACCACGGGCAGGGCGTCATGGGTATGGCCGGTCAGGATAACATCGATGCCCTCGACCCGGCCGGCCATCTTGCGATCGACGTCGAAGCCGTTATGGCTCAGCAGCACCACCAGTTCGGCACCCCCGCCGCGGGCTTCGTCGACGAGTTCCTGGACGCGCTTCTCCTGGATGCCGAAGCTCCAGGTCGGGATCTTGTAACGCGGGTTGGCGACGGGAGTGTAGGGGAATGCCTGGCCGACCACGCCGATCTTTACGCCGCCGCGCTCGAAATAGGCGACGCCGTCGAAGACCGGTTCCTCCCATTCGGTATCGCGCACATTGCCCGCTAGGAACGGGAATTCCAGCATCTCGATCAGTTCCTCGACGCGCTCGGTGCCGTAGGTGAATTCCCAGTGGGCGGTCATGGCTTCCGTGCCCAGGGCGTTCATGGCGCGCACCATGTCGGCGCCCTGTTCCTGTAGCGAGGTGTAGGATCCTTGCCAGGTATCGCCGCTGTCAAGGAACAGCGTGTTGTTCGGCCGCTGCGCGCGGATCGCCTTGATCAGCGTCGCCAGGCGGTCGAGCCCGCCGACCTTGCCGTAGTTCTTGGCCAGCGCGGTGAAATCGTTGCTAGTCAGCGCGTAGCCCTCGGGCGAGGTGGCGGGGATGGAAAATTTCTTAAGGAAATCCTTGCCGGTAATATGCGGCGGCAGACCTTTGACCTCGCCGATGCCCAGATTGACCGAGGGCTCCCGGAAATAGACGGGAACCAGCTGGGCGTGAATATCGGTAATATGCAGCAAGGTCACCTGGCCGACCGGATCGAACTTCAGAAGATCGTCCTGGGTTATCTGCTGCTTGGCCGCAGCCCGTGCCAGCCCGCCGGCACCGCCCATAAGGGTCGCTGTCGCGGCGGCAAGAGTGAAAAAATCACGGCGCGTGAACATTTATCCACTATCTCCAAATAAAACGGGGGACGCGGTCAAAACCGCATCCCCCGCAGTCATGCAAGCCAATACTCAGTTTCTGACCGACGGCGTTTCGACGGACAGGCCCCGGCCCCGCCAGGCGAGGTAGAGCTCGAGATTGACATACTCTTCCGCACCCCGCTTGTAGGGCGTGGCGCGAATGTTCTTGTTGCAGCCTGCAAAGCGGCGATGCAGCGTGCCCACACCCTGCCATTTAAGGCGATAGGTGGGGAAGCCGTTGGTCTGCCCCTCGGTCAGCAGGTTGGCGCGAATCATGTTGCCGGCATTGTCTTCGTGGCAATGGCTGCAGGCCATGTCCAT
>DAOVHN010000499.1 GCA_030671915.1 Pseudomonadota bacterium | reverse complement strand
CCCCTTGGCGCCCTGGCGCCCTGTATAGGCGGCCTTGCGGACCACCGACGCGCCCTCGGGCAAGCGGACCGTCACGCTGGCGTAATCGATCGGAAATACCCAGCCGTTGCCGGTGACGTTCCAGTAAAGCTCGTCGAAATCCTCGAAGAATCCGATCTGGCGGTCGGTCCTGTAAGTCAGGCGATAGGTGTATTCACCCTTGGGCAGAAAATAATCCTTCTCGCCGATATAGACCCGCACGCCGTTCGACCGATTCTCGGTAAACCAGTTTTCCCGCTTGCCGCCGCGCAGGACCTCGACGACCTCGAACCCGACGATATGGGTTTCGCCGTCGCGCCCTTCGTAGACGGTGGGAAAATCGCGATAGATGCCGCGTTTGATGTCGTATCCCTCGGCTCTCACCTTGATGGTCTCGGTCACCGTCAATTCGCCATCGGCGGCGATGGTGACGTCGCTGTCGAAGGAAATGATGCGCTCTTCCGCCAGCGCCGGCGCCATCAGGCCCAGCAGCGCCGCGCAGAAACCGAAAATCCGAAACAGACCAGCCATAGCCGAGCTCCCCATTACGAGAAACTGACTTCAGGTACCGCCCGGTCGCCCTCGTCCTCGATCTCGAAATATTCCGCCTGCACGAAACCGAAACTGCCGGCGATGACGTTCGAGGGGAAGGATTCGATCAGAACGTTAAGATTGCGCACCGTGCCGTTGTAATAACGGCGCGCCATCTGGATCTCGTCCTCCACCGACGAGAGCTCATCGTGCAGTTTCATGAAATTCTCGTTGGCCTTCAATTCCGGATAGGCCTCGGCCACGGCGAACACGTTGGCCAGCGCCTGGCCCAGCATGCCTTCCATCTTGCCGCGCTCGCCCGGCGTTTTCGCCGTGCCGGTGCGCGAGCGCGCTTCCGTGACATTTTCCAGAACGCCCTTTTCATGGCCGACATAGCCCTTGACGGCCTCGACCAGGTTGGGGATCAGGTTCGAACGCCGCTTCAGCTGCGTCTCGATGCCGCTCCAGCCTTCCTTCACGATGTTCCTGTTGTAGACCAGCTTGTTGTAGATCGAGATGACCCAAAGGCCGATTGCGCCCAAGATTACGATGGGAACGATATATTCCATGACTTCAATCCCTCGGAAAGTCCCGCCTGTCGGGGACGAACGGTAGCATTGAACCATTCCCGGACAAGGAATTGGTTAATGTCGCGCGGATTTTTCACAATATTCGCGATCTTTGCAGTGTATGGGCAAAAGGTTTTATGATGCCCCCAAACTGCGAGAAGTCAGCCATCTCATGCCGGAAACCCTGCTGCCCTTTATCCTGTTCGCCCTGTCCGCGACCCTGACGCCGGGGCCGAACAATGTGATGCTGCTGGCGTCGGGCGCTAATTTCGGCCTGCGGGCGACCGGGCCGCATATGCTGGGCGTATCTTTGGGCTTCCCCGTCATGGTGTTCGCGGTCGGGCTGGGGCTGGGCGCCGCCTTCGAGCAATTGCCGATGCTGCATGAGATCCTGCGCTGGGCCGGCGGCGCCTATCTCGTGTGGCTGGCCTGGAAAATTGCCACCGCCGCCGGCATGGGCGAGGCTAAAAACCGGGGCAGACCTTTCACTTTCCTGCAGGCGGCCGGTTTTCAGTGGATCAACCCCAAGGCCTGGATCATGGCGGTCAGCGCCTTTTCGGTCTATTCGACGCCGGATGCGGCGGCGCTGCCCCAGGCATTGCTGTTCGGCGGGATATTCTGTGCGGTCGCCTTCCCGTCCTGCGGCGTCTGGGCCGCCTTCGGCAGCGTCATCGGCCGCCTGCTGAAGTCCCGGCGCGCCCTGCGCATTTTCAACGGCGCCATGGCGGCCTTGTTGGCCGCGTCCGTGTTGCTGCTGTTCGTTTGATGAAAATACTGGTCACCGGCGCATACGGCTTCATCGGCTCGCATATCGTGGCCGGGCTGGTGGCCGCGGGGCATGATGTGGTGGGGTGCGGGCGCGACGTCGCGCTGGGACGGCGGCTGATACCGCATATCGACTGGATCGCCTGCGACCTGAACCGGGACACCGACCCGGCCGACTGGCTGGGCCGGCTGGACGGGGTCGGCGCGGCGATCAATTGCGCCGGCATATTGCAGGGCTCGGTCGCCGACGACATCGATGCGATTCACCGACAGGGACCGGTGGCGCTGTTCGAGGCCTGCCGCCGGGCCGGCGTCCGGCGCGTCATCCAGATTTCCGCGCTGGGCATAGAGCCGGAGGCGGGAAAAAATAAAGAACCGGAGGCCAACACTGGTTATGCCGACAGCAAGCGCGGCGCCGACGAGGCGCTGATGGCGATGGATCTGGACTGGGTGGTGCTGCGGCCGTCGCTGGTTTATGCGCGCAACTGTTACGGCGGCACGGCCCTGTTCAGGGGGCTCGCCGCGTGGCCCTTCGCGATCCCCGCGCCCGGCGGCGGCAACCAGCGTTTCCAGCCGATCCATATGGACGACCTGGTCCGCGCCGTGCTGCGGCTGGTGGAGCCGGATGCGCCATCGCAGGTTCTGCTTGCGCCGGTGGGCCCAGAACCCATGGCGTTACGGGAAATACTCTCGGGGCTGAGACAGTGGCTGGGGCTCGGCCCCGCGCCGGTCGTCGGCGTGCCGATGGCGATCGTACGCCTGGCGGCGAAGTTGGGCGACCTCGCGCACTGGATCGGCATGCGCGGGTCGATGCGCAGCACCGCGCTCAACCAGATGAGCCGGGACAATGTGGCCGACTTGGCGCCCTTTGCCGGGGCCGTG
>DAOVHN010000555.1 GCA_030671915.1 Pseudomonadota bacterium | reverse complement strand
CGGGCGATGTCCTGGTGGTCGCCGGCAAGGGCCACGAGTCCGGCCAGATCATCGGCGACCGAACCCTGCCCTTCAAGGATTCCGAGGCGGTGCGCGACGCGGTGCGGGCGCGCGGGGAGGACCCGTCATGAGCGCCCTGTGGACAGCCTCGGCGGCGGCCACGGCCACGGGCGGCGCGGCGCGGGGAAACTGGACCGCGACCGGGGTGTCGATCGACAGCCGGACGGTGGAAGAAGGCGACCTGTTCGTGGCGATTCGCGGGCCGAATACCGATGGTCATCTGCATGTCAAGGACGCGCTGGCCGGGGGCGCGGCGTCGGCCATGGTCGCAAGCGACTGGGCCGAGGACCAGACGGCGGCCGACATGCCGCTGCTGATCGTCGCGGACACCGACGAAGGGTTGAACGCGCTGGGCCGCGCCGCGCGGGAACGTGGGCGTGCGCGCGTCGTCGCGATTACCGGCAGCGTCGGCAAGACCAGCACCAAGGAGGCGCTGGCGCGGGTTCTGTCGCAACAGGCCCCGACGACCGCCACCGTCGGCAATCTGAACAATCAGTGGGGCCTGCCGCTTTCGTTGGCGCGCATGCCCGCCGAATCGATTTATGGCGTGTTCGAGCTGGGCATGAACCATCCCGGCGAACTGGCGCCGCTGTCCAGGCTGTTGCATCCGAACGTGGCCCTCATCACCAACGTGGAATCGGTGCATCTGGAATTCTTCGAATCCGAAGAGGCCATCGCCGACGCCAAGGGCGAAATTTTCGCCGGCCTGGGCACCGGCGGCGCCGCCGTCCTGAACGCCGACAATCGCCATTTCGAGCGCCTGAAGCGTCTGGCCAGGGAAGTCGGGATCGGCCGTGTGTTCTCGTTCGGGGCGTCCCCCGGCGCGGATTTCCACCTGATCGACTGGCGCATCGAAGACGGCGGCAATCGTGTCGAGGCCGACCTGGCCGGCCGCCGGATCCTGTTCCGCACCGGCGGCGCGGGCCGCCACTGGGCGCTGATCGGCGTGTCCGTGCTGGGGGTCGCCTGGCTGCTGGGCGCCAACCTGGACGCGGCGGCCGCGGCGCTGGCCGACATATACCCGCCGAAAGGCCGGGGGCTGCGCCATCGGGTTCGCCTGGCCGGCGGCGGAGTCATCACGGTGATCGACGAGAGCTACAACGCGAGCCCGGCCTCCATGCGCGCCGCCATCGCGGTATTGGGAGCGACGCCCGCGAATGGCGGCAGCCGCCGCATCGCCGTGCTGGGCGACATGCTGGAGCTGGGGGACGACAGTGCGCAACTGCATGCCGGGCTGGCCCCCGACCTGGAAGCCGCCAGTGTGGACCTGTTGTTCGCCTGCGGCCCCGACATGGCGGGGTTGAGTGCGGCCGTGCCGGCGCCGATGGACGCGCTGCACAGCGATACCAGCGACGGGCTGATCGGCCTGCTGACGGAGACAGTCAGGGCGGGCGACGTGGTGACGGTAAAGGGATCGCTGGGCAGCCGCATGGCGCCGGTGGTCGAGGCGCTGCTGGGGCTGGACGCGGACAACAGCGCCAGCAGCCAGCGGCCCTGCGCCGCGGGCGGACAAGGGTAGGAGCCGGATATGCTTTATAACCTCCTGGCCCCGATGGCCGACGATTTTCAGGCATTCAACCTGTTCCGCTATCTCACCTTCCGGACCGGCGGCGCGATGATGACCGCCCTGTTCCTCAGCTTCCTGTTCGGCCCCTGGGTCATCAACTGGCTGAAGTCGCAGCAGGGTGCGGGCCAGCCGATCCGCACCGACGGGCCGGAATCGCACCTGGCCAAGGCGGGAACGCCGACCATGGGCGGCTTCCTGATCCTGCTGGCGCTGTGCCTGAGCACGCTGTTGTGGGCCGACCTGAAAAACGCCTATGTCTGGATCGTCATGCTGGTCACCATCGGTTTCGGCGCGGTCGGCTTCGGCGACGATTACCTGAAACTGTCGAAGCGTAACCCGAAGGGTTTGCCCGGCAGGCTGAAGCTGGTCTGCGAGATCGCGATCTCCGGCACCGCCGCCTGGATCCTGGTCAACATCACGCAAGAGCCGTTGTCGACCGGACTGGCCGTGCCTTTCCTCAAGGAATTGCTGGTGCCGCTTGGTGTTCTGTTCATTCCCTTCGCGATTTTCGTGATGGTCGGCGCCTCGAACGCGGTGAACCTGACCGACGGGCTGGACGGGCTGGCCATCGTGCCGGTGATGATCGCGGCCGGCTGCTTCGGCTTCATCGCCTATCTGGCGGGCAACGCGGTGTTCGCCAACTACCTGCAGATCAATTTCGTGCCCGGCACCGGCGAACTGGCGGTATTTTGCGGCGCGCTGGTCGGCGCCAGCCTGGGATTCCTGTGGTACAACGCACCGCCGGCCATGGTGTTCATGGGCGACACCGGCTCGCTCAGCTGCGGCGGCGCGCTCGGCAGCATCGCGGTGGTCACCAAGCACGAGCTCGTGCTCGCCATCATCCGCGGCCT
>DAOVHN010000686.1 GCA_030671915.1 Pseudomonadota bacterium | reverse complement strand
TCCGGTCAGCACGGCGATGCCCATTCGGGCGTCCTCGATTTTCGTGAGTTCCTTGTCCAGCGCCCCGGTCGGACAGGCTGCGACGCAGGGTATGTCTTCGCACATCTCGCAAGGTACGTCGCGGGCGATGAAATAGGGCGTACCCGTGGTGACGGGCTCGCCGAGTTCCGACAGGCGCAGTGTCTTGTAGGGACAATCGCGGACGCAAAGGCCGCAGCACACGCAAGCGCTGGCGAACTCGGCCTCCTCACGGGCGCCGGGCGGACGAATCGCCCATGCCGGCCGGGCGCGGCCCTGGCCCGCCAACAGGCCCAGCAGCATCCCCGCGATCCCGACACCGCAGGCGGTGCGGGCGACGCCGGCAAGGAACCGCCGCCTGCCCGGCCCGTCGGGATTCACCCTTTTTGGATCATGCGACGCCATGGTTTATCGGCCTCAGGCCGTCTCCACCTTGCAGGCGCACTTCTTGTAGTCGGTCTCCTTTGAAATCGGACAGGTCGCATCGAGCGTCAGCTTGTTGACGAGCTGGCTTTCGTCGAACCAGGGGATGAAGACGACGCCTTCCGGCATCACGTTGCGCCCCTTGGTCTCGACCCGACTGACGATCGTGCCGCGCCTGGAGCTGATTCGAACCGCCTGGCCGCGCTTCAGGCCGCGCTTGCGCGCATCGTCCGGGTTCATGAACAGCAATGCGTTCGGCACGGCCCGGTGCAGTTCCGGCACGCGCCGCGTCATCGACCCGGAATGCCAGTGCTCCAGCACGCGGCCGGTAACCAGCCAGAGATCGTAATCCTTGTCCGGCTCTTCCGCCGGCGGCTCGTAGGGCAGCGCGAAGATTACCGCCTTGCCGTCGGGCTTGCCATAGAACTCGACGCGTTTGCCGGGCTTGACGTAGGGATCGTAACCCTCGCGGAAGCGCCACAGCGTTTCCTTGCCGTCGACCACAGGCCAGCGCAAACCGCGAGCCTTGTGATAAATGTCGAACGGGGCCAAGTCATGCTTATGGCCGCGGCCGAAATCGGCATATTCCTCGAACAGGCCCTTCTGGATATAGAAGCCGAAATCCTGGGATTCCTGATTGTCGAAGCCGTCCTGCGTGTCGGTCAACGGGAACTTGTCGACCACGCCGTTTGCGAACAGGATGTCATAGAGCGTCTTGCCCTTGTATTCCGGCTTCTTTGCGATCAGATCCGCCGGCCACACTTCCTCCACCTTGAAACGCTTGGAGAATTCCACGACCTGCCAGAGATCGGACTTGGCCTCGCCCGGCGCCTTGATTTGCTGCCGCCAGAACTGGGTCCGGCGTTCGGCATTGCCATAGGCGCCTTCCTTCTCCACCCACATGGCGGTGGGCAGGATCAAGTCGGCGGCCATCGCGGTCACCGTCGGATAGGGATCGGAGACGATGATGAAATTCTCCGGGTTGCGATAGCCAGGCCAGGTTTCCTCGTTCATGTTGGGCGCGGCCTGCATATTGTTGTTGCACATCACCCAGTAGGCGTTGAGGTCGCCGTCCTTCAGCTTGCGGTTCTGCAGCACCGCGTGGAAGCCCGGCTTGGCGGGGATGGTGCCTTCCGGCAGCTGCCATTTATCCTCGGCGATCTTACGGTGGGCTTCCTTCATCACCACCAGATCGGCCGGCAGGCGATGGGCGAAGGTGCCGACCTCGCGCGCCGTGCCACAGGCCGAGGGCTGGCCGGTCAGCGAGAACGGACCGTTGCCCGGTTCGGAAATCTTGCCGGTCAGCAGATGGATGTTGTAGCAAAGCTGGTTCACCCAGGTGCCACGGGCATGCTGGTTGAAACCCATGGTCCACAGCGACATG
>DAOVHN010000083.1 GCA_030671915.1 Pseudomonadota bacterium | reverse complement strand
GATCCGTCACCCGCTCCCGGGGCCATCCCGGCGCTCCGGGCGCGCTCCCGCGCGCGGTCGCTCGGACGCGCGGTCGCGCTTGCCTCCCCGGTGGGGCGCCTGACTACCATATATGAAACCTATCGATAATGGACTATCCATATAATTAATATATAGAAAGGCGGGGTTTTTTTGCTCCCCGACTACAGCTGACGGCTAACGGCTGATAGCTGACGGCTACTCTTTCCATACCCCTAAACTACTCATTCCCTACCCCGCACACACCCCGCGCATACCCGGCGCATGCTCCTCACCTACATCGTTTTTGCCTGTTTTTTCCGGCGGGGGGCGATTCACCCGTGATCAGCCCCCGGTCGCGGCCAAACCGCCGCGGGCGCCGGGCGCCGAATCTACTCAAATCTACCTCACCCGGCATTCGCCCTCCGGGCCCACCTCAGACTTACCGGCAAATGACGCGAGTGCGGCAAATTCCTGCGGGCCCGCCATACAGGCATCAGCCCCGGCCCTCGGGAGCTGCTTCCTTGCGGTTTCGGCAGGCCCATGCCAGGTGGGGCTGCGTGGCTCCGCCTGGCGGGCCACTTTTTTGCAGGGGTTCCAGTTGCGAAGGGTCTCGAAGGCGCTGTCAACCTGATGCGAGCCAGTCGTCAAAAGGGTTGACGCAAAGGCCTTCAAGCCGCCAATTGACGCCACTCGGCCAGGGCGGCGGAGCGCGTCTGCCTGAAGGCGTCACGGCGGTTTAATACCAAGGCGCGGGCGGGAGAGCGGACCCGGATCAGCGCCCCACCAGCCAGGCGAGGCCGAGGATGGCGAGCAGGCGGTTTTTGTAGTCTCGGGGTTCGTCGTTTTCGTCTTCGCCCTCGTCATCACCGGGTTCGTCGCCGGTCGCCAGGCGAACGATCTGCGCGCTTTCTTCCGTTGCCAGCAGGGATTCCAGCGGCATGTCCATGGCCGCGTGGCCGGCCTCCTCCGCGCCGCGCAGCGCCTCGGCCAGTTTCGCGCCCCAGTCCGCATGGGCCACTTGGACAGCTGCGGCGGCGGTGGACAGGCCCAGATCGCTATGCAGATCGGCCAGTGTCGCCCGGTCGAGATCGCGGGTCAGGAACCAGACATCGCGCTCGTTCTTCTGGATATAGTGGGACTTGCGCAGCGCTTCCGAGGCGGCTGTCAGCAGCTCGGCGGGCTGGCCCGCGCGGCGCTGCAGATGGCGCCAGCGCAAGCCCCCGCCGCCGCGATGCGCCGCCAGCAGCAGGGCCAGGATCGCCGCGGCGGCGGCCAGCATGGCCGCCGGCGTGCGCTGTTCGCTTTCGCGGCGGCTGATGCCGGACCGCCATTCGGGCAGGGCCGCCGCCATTTCCGCGCCCCACAGCACCACGTTCCACATCACGTACATCCAGATCAGGAAGATCGGGATGGTGGCGAGCGCGCCGTATATCGTCTGGTAGGTCGGGAACGTCGTCACGTAATAGCCGAAGCCCCGCTTCAGAAGCTCCAGCACCAGCCCGGCCGTTACCGAGCCGGCCATCGCGTCGCTCCAGCGCACGGGATAATTCGGCGCGAAACGGTACAGCACGAACAAACCGGCGATCTGCACGAGCAGCGGCACGATCACAGCCAGCCGCGTCAACGGCCCGGTATACTGCTCGACCCCCGTGGCCTGCGCCAGCGCGAACAGATAGGTGGACAGCGCCACGCTGGCCCCCAGAAGAAGCGGTGTCAGCGTCAGGATCATCCAGTACACCGGCAGCCGCACCACCAGCCCCTTGGTCTGGCGCACCCGCCAGATATGGTTGAAGGCGGAACTGATGGACGACAGCAGCAGCACCGAGGTTACCGCCAGGAACAGCGCGCCGATAATCGAAAGCCCTCTGGTTTTACTGGCGAATTTCTCAAGATGTTCCTGAACGACGGAGCCGACCTGCGGCACGAAATTTTCGAAAATGAAAGTCTGGACCTGGTTCTGCATCTCGCCGAATGCCTCGAAGGCCGAGAAAACGGCGAAGCTGATCGCCAGCAGCGGCACCATCGCCAACAGCGTGGTGTAGGTCAGTGCGGCCGCGCGCTGCGGGCACTGGTCGGCGGCAAAGCGGGACGCCACATGGCACAGATAGCCCCACGCCGCCGCGGCGCGCGCCAGGAAGCCGGTCTCCTGCTGCGAATTGTTGTCGCCTTCTTTCATTCGTCCTTCCAAAGAATGGATCATAAACATATTGCGAGTAGGAAGTAACGCGCTATAGCACTGCTTTGACCGCACGGACTTTCTGTGTAGGATGCCCGCGAACCATTAAGAAAACATTCCCGTTGTGAGGACTATATGACCGAACCCCAACCGTTGATGGCCGGTAAGCGCGGCCTTGTCATGGGTGTTGCCAACGAACGCTCGATCGCCTGGGGAATCGCGCGCGCGGTTGCCGCCCAAGGCGCCGAGGTGGCTTTTACCTACCAGGGCGAGGCGCTGGAAAAACGCGTGCGGCCGCTGGCCGAATCCGTTGGTTCCGACATCGTCGTGCCTTGCGACGTCACCGATGAGGCCTCCATCGACGCGACCTTCGATACGCTGCGCGACAAATGGGGCAGTATCGATTTCGTGGTTCATGCGGTGGCATTCTCCGACAAGGACGAGCTTAAGGGCAAATATGTCCATACAAGCCGGGACAACTTCCTGCGCACCATGGATATCTCCTGCTACTCCTTCACCTCGGTCGCGGCCCGGGCGATGACCATGATGCCCAATGGCGGCAGCTTGCTTACCCTGACCTATTACGGGGCCGAGCGCGTCATGCCCCATTACAATGTCATGGGCGTGGCCAAGGCGGCGCTGGAGGCCAGCGTGCGCTATCTGGCGGTCGATCTCGGGTCCCAGAACATCCGCGTCAACGCAGTTTCCGCGGGACCGATCAAGACCCTGGCGGCGTCTGGCATCGGCGACTTCCGCTATATCCTGAAATGGAACGAGCTGAACTCGCCCTTGAAGCGCAACGTCACCATCGACGAGGTGGGCGGCGCGGGAGTCTATCTGCTCAGCGACCTCGGCGCCGGCGTGTCGGGCGAGGTGCATCACGTCGATTGCGGCTATCACACGGTCGGCATGGTCGCGGTCGATGCGGCGGAAGAGGTCGCGGAACTGCTGGCTAGCCTCAACGCGAAGGCATGAGCGGCAACGGCTTCGGACACCTGTTTCGATTCACCACGTTCGGTGAAAGCCACGGGCCTGCCATCGGCTGTGTGGTAGATGGCACGCCGCCGCGGATCCCGTTGAGCGAACCCGATATCCAGTACTGGCTCGACCGCCGCCGGCCGGGCCAGTCGCGCTTCACCACTCAGCGCAAGGAACCGGACGAGGTGAAAATCCTGTCCGGCGTGTTCGAGGGGCAGACCACCGGCGCGCCGATCGGCCTGCTGATCGAAAACATCGACCAGCGGTCGAAGGATTACGGCGATATCGCCGAAAAATTCCGCCCCGGCCATGCCGATTATACCTACTGGAAGAAATACGGGATTCGCGATTACCGGGGCGGCGGGCGCTCGTCGGCGCGCGAAACCGCGATGCGCGTCGCCGCCGGGGCGATCGCGCGCAAGGTGCTCGGCGATTCGGTGCGTATCCGCGGCGCGCTTGTGCAGCTTGGCCCCCATCATATCGACCGCGATTCCTGGGACTGGGACGCGGTGGAAGACAATCCCTTCTGGTGCCCGGACCGCAAGGCGGCGCAGAGCTGGGAAGGCTATCTGGACGAAATCCGCAAAGCCGGCTCTTCCATTGGTGCCGTCGTCGAAGTGGTGGCCGAGGGCGCGCCGGTGGGCCTCGGCGCGCCGGTCTACGACAAGCTGGACGCCGACCTCGCCAAGGCGATGATGAGCATCAACGCGGTGAAAAGCGTCGAGATCGGCGCCGGCCTGGCCGCGGCGGCCCTGACCGGCGAGGAAAACGCCGACGAAATGCGCATGGGCCCGGATGGAGAGCCCGTTTTCACCTCCAATAATGCAGGCGGTATCCTCGGCGGCATCAGCAGCGGCCAGGACATCGTGGTGCGATTTGCCGTCAAACCCACAAGTTCCATCCTGACGCCGCGAAAAACCGTCACTTTGGACGGGAAAGATAGTGATATCTTAACCAAAGGGCGTCACGATCCCTGCGTCGGGATCCGTGCGGTCCCGGTTGGCGAAGCTATGATGGCATGCGTTCTGGCCGATCACCTGTTGAGGCACAGGGCGCAATGCGGGTGAACAAGGTTTGTCGGAACGGAAGATAGCGATTCAGAACGACCGGCGGGATGTGGCCTACACCACGTCCAGCGGAGACGCCGTTCGCCATTTCGACGATGCCATCTCGTCCTGGCTGGGATTTCACCGCGATACAGGCGATCACCTGAAACTGGCCTTGCAGGCCGATCCGGATTTTCTGATGGGCCATGTGGCCCGCGGCTGTTTCATGAAACTCTTCGCCATCCGCGCGTTGGACGAGCGGATCGGCGCGGAGATAACTGCTGCCAGGAAATCGGCCCTGGAGGGCGGCGCCACCCAGCGCGAGCGCGACCATATCGCGGCTCTCACCGCCTGGCATGAGGAAGATTGGCAGGGCGCGCTGGAATTGTGGGAAAAAATCCTGCTGGAACACCCGCTGGACGTGCTGGCGCTGAAGCTTGCCAACCGCGGCTATTTCTATCTCGGCGACTCCCGCAATATACGCGATTCCATTGCCCGCGTGCTCTATGCCTGGAACGAAGACACGCCCGGCCACGGCTTCGTGCTGGGCATGTACGCCTTCGGGCTGGAGGAATGCGGCGACTTCGCCAATGCGGAAGCCGTGGGCCATCGTGCGGTGGCGATCAATCCGGCGGATGTCTGGGCGATCCATGCCGTGACCCACGTTCTGGAGATGCAGGGCCGCCACCGCGAGGGCACGGACTGGCTGAAGACGTCCGAGAAAATCTGGACCAACTGCAATAATTTTGCCAATCACCTGTGGTGGCACGGGGCGCTGCTGCTGATGGATCTGGAGCGTTACCACGCGGTTCTGGACGGCTACGACAACCGCATCCGTGCCGAACAAACCGACGACTACCTGGACATCGCCAATGCCGCCTCGCTGCTGTGGCGGCTGGAGGAGACCGGCGTCGATGTCGGCGGTCGCTGGGTCGAGTTGGCCGACAAGGCCGAGGCCCACGCGCGCGACCACAAGCTGGCCTTCGCCGATGCCCATTACATGATGGCGCTGGCCGCCGACGGGCGGGTGGACGCGGCCGAGGCGATGATCGAATCCATGGCCGCGCATGCGGCCGCATCGGAAGGCATGGCCGCCACAATCTACGGCGAAATCGGAACCCCGCTCTGCGCCGCCCTGCTGGCTTATTCCTGCGGCGATTTCGAACGCACCGTCGAGTTGCTGCAGCCCTTGCGGTACGATCTGCGCTATGTCGGCGGCAGCGTGGCGCAACAGGATGTTTTCCACCGGCTGCTGGTATCGGCGGCCGTGCGCGCGGGCAGATTGGATATCGCCCGTTCAATGATGTCGGAGCGCAGCGCGGACCGGCCCAGCAGCGTATGGAACTGGCGCACCTACGCCCGCGTTCTGGCCACCTTGGATGATGAAAGCGGGGCCGTGGCGGCCTGGCGCAAGGCGCGCGACCTGGTCGCGGGGCTAACACTGTAGGATAGGGGAACCCAATGAGAACTCTCTGGCGTTTCATTATCGGATCCCTGGCCGTGATCGGCGCGACGGTCGTTTTGATCACGGTTATCGGTTTCGTAATCGCTATCTTCGGGCCCGGGGCCGCGAAATCCTTGCCGGACCGGATGGTGCTGCGGGTCAATTTCGAGGGCGAACTACAAGACCGGCGGAAATCGGAGGTCTTCCTGTTCGAGAAACAGGACCTGGTGCTGCGCGAGGTTATCATGGGGCTGCGCGCGGCCGCCACGGACGAGCGTGTATCGGGTGTCGCCGTCTATATGGGCGGGTTCCGCGTCAACCTGTCCATGGCCCAGGAACTGCGCGCGGCGATCGCGGAACTGCGCGGCGCAGGGAAAACCGCTCGGCTTTTCACCGAGGATCTCGGCGGGATGGGCGGCGGGTCGGCCGCCTACTACCTGGCCAGCGCCTTCGACGAGATTTGGGTCCAGCCGTCCGGCGGGGTCGGGCTGATCGGGTTATCCATGGAAATCCCCTATGCCGGGGGAATGCTGGACAAGCTGGAGGTGAAGCCGCGCTTCGGGCAGCGCCACGAGTATAAGTCGGCGGTTGAATCCATGACTGGCTATGGGATGAGCGACCCGGCCCGCGAAAACCTCCAGGCGCTGCTGGATTCGCTCTACGGACAACTGGTCGCCGGGATCGCTGAATCGCGCGGGTTCGACGAGGCCGAGGTGCGCCAACTGGTGGATAACGGCCCTTATCTTGCGCAAGAGGCGCTGGAGAAACGCCTGATCGACCGGATCGGCTATTGGGACGAATTCATCGACGAGAGCGATTCGATGGCGGGCGAAGAGGCCGAGCGCGTCTTCCTGGACGACTATCTGGCCGGCATCGATCGGCCCAACAGTGACGGGCCGAAAGTCGCGCTGATCTATGGCAACGGCACGATTTCCATGGGCGGCGGTGACGATGGCGACGGGTTCGAGGGCGGTGGCTTCAAGGCCCACCGCGTGGCCGACGCCTTCGCGGATGCTGTCGACGATGAAGAAGTCGAGGCAATCCTGTTCCGGATCAACAGCCCCGGCGGTTCCTATATCGCCTCCGACATCGTCTGGCGCGAGGTGCGGCGGGCCAGCGCTGCCGGCAAACCGGTCATCGTGTCGATGGGCGCGACCGCTGCGTCCGGCGGCTATTTCGTTGCCATGCCGGCCGACCGGGTCATTGCCCAGCCGGGCACCATTACCGGCTCGATCGGCGTCTATGGCGGAAAGTTCGTAACCGAAAAGCTATGGGCGCGGTTCGGCATCGCCTGGGACGAACTGCATGCCGGCGAAAATGCGGGCATGTGGAGCTTTATCCGTGATTTCCCGACGGGTGGCGAGCAGCGTTTTCGCGAGATGCTCGATTTCATCTATGAGGACTTCACCGCCAAGGCGATGGAAGACCGCGAAATGGATGCCGGCCAGATGGACCGAATTGCGCGCGGGCGCGTATGGGCCGGCAAGGACGCGCTGGACCACGGGCTGGTCGATGCGCTGGGCGGCTATGACGTGGCGATCGCCGAGGTCAAACAGGCGCTGGGCCTGAATGCCGATGCCGGCATAACGCTGGCGCTCTGGCCGAAGCCGCGATCGTCATTCGACGAAGTGATGAAGCTACTGCAAGGTGGCGGCAAGCCGCTGGCGCAAATTGGGGCGGCGCTCTTCGGGGAGCAAGAGGCCGGTGTCCTTGCCGAAGTCGGCGACAGGCTGGGCCTTTCGGCCGACGATCTGGAACTTCTGAAGCCGCCCGCCGGCGTGCTGCAGATGCCGCCGATGAGGCTGCGCTACTGAGCCTGCCCTTGGTTGGAACGTATCGAGATCGATCGGCTCCAGCCCTCGAACCGGTGGATCGCTTCGCCGATCAGCCCGCGCGGGAACCATATGACGCTGAGCACGCAGAGCGCGCCCAGCCCCAACAGCCAATAGTCGCCGAGATACTTGAACAGCGACGCCTCGGCGTATTTCACCAGGATTGCGCCCAGGAAGGCGGCCAGCGGATAGCCGCGCCCGCCCAGCGCCACCCAGATCAGCACCTCGGTCGAGAGCGCGAAGCCGATCAGCGGCGGCGAGGCGAAATAGAACTGGGTGACGAACAACGCCCCGGCCAGCCCGGCCAGCGCCGCGCCCAGGGTGAAGACAGCCACCTTCACGCCCGCGGTGTCGTATCCGAAATATCCGGTGCGTTCCTCGGCGTCTCGCACCGCGCGGATCACCGTGCCGTATCGCGAGCCGATCAGCGCCTGCAGCCCGGCATAGACCAGCGCCGCCACCGCCAGCATCACGTAATAGACCGGGACGGCGTCCCAGATTTCGTATCCGTTCCCGGTCAGCCCCAGATTCAGCGGCGGCACGTTCATCAGCCCGTTCAGCCCGCCGATCCATTTCCAGTTGACGGCGGTCCGCTCGGCGATTACCGCGATGGCCAGCGTGACGATACCGAAATAGGCGCCCTGCAGCCCGCGCCCGTAAAACAGGAACCGGCCCAGCAGGTTGGCGAACAGCGCCGGCAGGGCGATG
>DAOVHN010000054.1 GCA_030671915.1 Pseudomonadota bacterium | reverse complement strand
CAGCCGCTTGGCGTCGTGGCCCAGCAGCCATGTGCGGAAGGCGATCGGGTCACCCTCCTGGACCTCGCGGACATAGCTGACATTCATCTCGACGGCGAAGGTGGAGCAGTTGGCCTGCTTCAGATAGTCCTTCCCCAGCCCCAGATACTCTAAGAAGGCGTCGGTCGCGTAATCGAAGGCCAGCACGTAATAGGCCACGTTCATATGGCCGTTGTAATCGATCCATTCCGGGCGGACCCGGTCGCGGTATATCTGCAATGGCGCTTCAATCGTCATGAGACAAACCTAGCGCTATTGGCAAGCACACGGCAACACCGTAGGGTCCGGTTCCCGCCACCGACGATGACGCGATGCTCACGCCCTTTCTCGCTTTCCTGAACCGCCATGCCCGGCCGATCCTGGCCGGCGGGATTTTCGCCGGGCTGGCGCTGCCGGACCTGGCCGCGCTGCTGCGGCCGCTGGTCGAGGCGGCGGTTGTGGCGAGCCTGTCGCTGTCGCTGCTGCGGATCGACTGGCCGACCGTCGTCGCCTGGGGGCGCCGGCCGTTGCGCGCGGCGGTGGCCGTGGGCTGGATATTGCTGCTGGCCCCGCTGCTGACCTTCGGGGTGGTGACGGTGCTGGGCCTGCCGCCCGGGCTGGCGGTGGCGCTGGTGTTCGCGGCCGCCGCGCCGCCGGTGACGGCCGCGCCGGCCTTCGCCCTGCTGCTGGGGCTGGACGCGGCGCTGGCGCTGGTGCTGCTGGTGGCGGGAACGGCGATTCTGCCGCTGACCCTGGGCATGGTCGCCTTCTGGCTGCTGGACCTGGAGCTGTCGATCGGGCTGGGGCCGTTCCTGCTGCGCGTCACCATTTACATCGCCCTGCCCTTCGCGATCAGCGAGACCACGCGCCGCTTCGTCGGCCGCGATTGGCTGGACGCGCGGGCCACGGGGATCAACGGGCTGATCGTGCTGGCGCTGGTTGTCTTCGCCGTCGCCATCATGGACGGAGTCACGGCCCGGCTGCTGGCCGACCCCTGGACCGTGGCCGGTTTCACGGCCGCCGCCTTCATCCTGAACCTGGTGCTGCAGGCCATCGGCGCCGCCGCCTTCTTCTGGCTGGGCTGGCGCGGGGCACTGACCATGGGGCTGGCCAGCGGCTACCGCAACATGGCGATCATGCTGGTGCTGACCGCCGGCATGGCCGGCCCGGACATGTGGCTCTATGTCGCCATCGCCCAGTTGCCGATATTCGTCATGCCGATGCTGACCAGCCCGCTGTACCGCCGGCTGCTGGCCGCGGGGACGTGAAGCCCCGCCTTCAGAACTTCATTTCCATCGGCGTGAAGACGATGCCGTCCTGCTGCTGCTTGGGGCCGATCGGGCGGAAGCCCATGGCGAGGTAGAAGGCGTCGGCGTTCGGGGCGGCGTTGACCGAAACCGTATGGCCCGCGCGGAAAACCTGCAGGAATGCCAGCAGCTCCCGCCCGACGCCGGTTCGCTGCAACTCATGCCGGACGAACAGCATTTTGAGATGATCACCGGCCAGTTCGGCATAGCCGACGATGGCCCGGCCGTCCCTGACCGCCACCCAGGCCTCGCTGTCCGCGGCCAGCCGCGCGGCGATCGTTTGCGGCGCAACGAAGTTCAGAAATGTCGCCCGCCCCTGCGCGCCATAATGCGGATCGATGCCCGCGGCGTAGGCAGCCTCGATCAGCCCGGAAATAGCGGCTGCGTCATCGGCGACGGCGGAGCGAAATGCCATACTCATGCGACCATCCTGCAATATACAGTCCGCAAGGCCAAGACGGGTCAGAACGCCCTCACACCGTGAAATATTTCGCCTTCGGGTGCGGTATGACCAGGGCCGAGGTGGACATTTCCGGGTGGAGCTGGTGTTCGTCGGACAGTTCCACGCCGATGGCGTCGGCGCCCAGCAGGGCCAGCAACTGGTCCTGGTCCTCCAGGTTCGGGCAGGCGGGATAGCCGAAGGAATAGCGCGAACCGAAATATTGCTGGTTCAGCAGCCCCTCCATATCGCTGGCTTCCCCGGCCGCATGGCCGAGTTCGGCGCGGATGCGCTTGTGGACATATTCGGCCATGGCCTCGGCCAGCTCGACACCCACCCCGTGCAGGTACAGGTAGTCCTGGTAGCGGTCGTCCTCGAACCATTCGCGGGCCACGTCGGCGGCGCGCTGGCCCATGGTGACGACCTGCAGCCCGACGACGCCACGGCCCGCGGGCCCGGCGGATATGTCGGGCACGTAATCGGCGATGCATTTGCCGTCCTCGCCGGCCTGGCGCGGCAGGGCGAAGCGGGCGGTCTCATGCGCGCCGTCCTCGCCGAACAACACCAGATCGTCGCCCTCGCCGGCGGCCTTCCAGTAGCCGTAAACCGCCTGAGGCACCATGATGCCCTGCTGAATGACCGTATCGACCATGCGTTTTAGCACCGGGCGCAATTCCTTCCTGGCCCAAACCATGTATTCGTCCAGCTTGCGGCCTTCCTTGCGGAAGCCCCAGTGGAACTGGAACAGCATGCGCTCGTTCAGATAGGGCAGCAGCGCCTGGACCGGCGCCCGGGCGATCACCCGCGGGCCCCAGAAGGGCGGCTCGGCGATTTGCATCTCGCAATTCAGGGCCTCGCGCGCGGCGCGGGTCACGGCGAGATCGGCCGCGGCCGGCGCGGCGTTGACGGCGCGGCCCACAGCCTTGCGCCGGTTGGCGGGGCGGCTTTTTCGTTTCGCCTGGATGGCCGCGGCGTAATCGTCGAACCCGCCATTGACCACCTTGTCCATGATCCGCAAGCCGTCGAAGGCGTCGCGGGAGTAGGCCACGCGGCCGGAGCCATAAGCGGCGACGCAATCTTCCTCGACATAGGCGCGGGTCAGCGCGGCACCGCCCAGCATGACCGGAACGTGGATGTTCTCGCGCGTCATCTCTTCCAGGTTCTCGCGCATGACGACGGTCGACTTCACCAGCAGGCCCGACATGCCGATGACGTCCGCCTTGTGCTCGCGCGCGGCGTTGACGATGTTGGCGATCGGCTGCTTGATGCCCAGATTGACGACGTTGTAGCCGTTGTTGGTAAGGATGATATCGACCAGGTTCTTGCCGATATCGTGCACGTCGCCCTTGACGGTCGCCAGCACCACGGTGCCTTTGCGCCGGCCGTCGGATTTTTCCATATGCGGTTCCAGATGGGCGACGGCGGCCTTCATGGTCTCGGCCGACTGCAGCACGAAGGGCAGCTGCATCTTGCCCGATCCGAACAGCTCGCCGACTTCCTTCATGCCGCCAAGCAGGGTCTCGTTGACGATATCCAGCGGCGGGCGGGTTTCCATCGCGACGTCCAGATCCCCGGCCAGGCCGTTGCGGTCGCCGTCGACGATGCGGCGGTGCAGCTTTTCCTCGATGGTCAGGTTGGCGGTATCGGCTTTCTCTTCGTGGACCTCGCGCCCCTCGAACAGGGCGAGAAAGGCCTGCAGGGGGTCATAGCCCTCTTCGCGCCGGTCGTAGATCAGGTCCAGCGCCACCTTGGCCTCGTCCTCGGGAATCGCATGCAGCGGCTTGATCTTGCTGACATGGATGATGGCGCCCGACATGCCGCGCTTCACCGCCTCGTCCAGGAAGACCGAGTTCAGCACATGGCGCGCCGCCGCCCGCAGCCCGAAGGAGATGTTCGAAAGGCCCAGGATGACCTGGCAGTCGGGGAAGCGTTGCGCGAGCCGTTCGATGCCGTTCAGCGTCTCGATGGCCAGCTTGCGGTCGTCCTCCATGCCGGTGCAGACGGTGAAGGTCAACGGATCGAACAGCAGGTCCGACGGCGGCAGGCCGTACCGGTTCACCGCCATGTCGTAAAGCCGTTCGGCGATGCGCAGCTTGTCGTCCGCGGTCTTCGCCATGCCGTCCTCGTCGATGGTCAGCGCGATCACCGCGGCGCCGTGCTTGCGCGCCAGTTCGAGGCGCGCCTCGGCCGCCTCGTCGCCGTTCTCGAAGTTGATCGAGTTGATGACCGGCTTGCCGCCGACCAGTTGCAGCGCCGCGTCGAGCACCGGCAGTTCGGTGGAATCGATCACCAGCGGCGCATCCGCCGCCCCGCGCAGGCGCGAGACCACCTCGGTCATGTCGGCAACCTCGTCGCGGCCGACGAAGGCGGTGCAGACGTCCAGCGTATGGCTGGCCTCGCGAATTTGCTCGCGCCCGATCTCGACGCAGCCGTCCCAGTCCTCGGCCGCCTGCAAATCGCGGAACTTTTTGCTGCCGTTGGCGTTGCAGCGCTCGCCGATCGACAGGATCGCGTTTTCCTGGCGCAGCGCCACCTGGCTGTAGAGCGAGGCCAGCGACGGCGTCCAGTCGGGATTGCGCGTCCCGGGGCGCGGGCGATAGCCGTCCTCCGCCTTCTGGCGGAGCATCGTATCCAGGGCGCGGACATGGTCGGTCGTCGAACCGCAGCAGCCACCAACCATGTTGACGCCGTAATCGGTAACGAAGCGCCCGCCCCATTCGCCCAACTCCGCCGGGGTCAGCGGATAATGGGTGTGGCCGTCATGCAGCTCCGGCAGGCCGGCATTTGGCTGCACGGCAATCAGGCCCGGCCAGTTTTCGCCGAGCCAGCGGACGTTTTCCGCCATCTCGTGCGGGCCGGTGGCGCAGTTGAGGCCCATCGAGTCCACGCCCAGCGAATGCACGACGGTCGCGGCGGCAGCGATGTCGGCGCCGACCAGCAGCGTGCCCGTGGTTTCCACCGTGACCTGAACGAAGATCGGTAGAGTGCGTTCAAGTTCGGCGAAGGCGCGGCGCGCGCCGTTCACCGCCGTTTTGATCTGCAAGGGGTCCTGGCAGGTCTCGATCAATATCGCATCCACGCCGCCCGCGATCAGGCCGGAGGCCTGCGTGAAGAAGGCATCCTCCAGCGTCTGGTAATCGATATGGCCAAGACTGGGCAGGCGCGTGCCCGGACCGATGGAGCCCAGCACGAAGCGCTGGCGGCCGTCCCGGCCCGAGGCTTCCTCGACCGCCTCGCGGGCCAGTTCGCCGGCCAGACGGTTCAGTTCAAAGGCCTGGTCGGCCAAATCGAATTCGGCCAGGGTCAGGGGCGAGCCGCCGAAACTGTTGGTCTGCACGATGTCGGAACCGGCCTCAAGATAGCCGGCATGGATTTCCCGCACGATATCCGGGCGGCTGGCATTCAGGATTTCGGTACAGTTTTCCGCGCCGCGATAGTCCCGCTCCACATCCAGGTCCATCGCCTGGATGCGGCTGCCGAAGGCCCCATCGCACAGAAGCACGCGCCCGGACAGCGCTTTCAGAAACTCACTCATGGTTCAGGCGGCCTCCGCGACCGGGGGGTTGATGCCGAGATAGCGGCATACCGCATAGGAAAGCGGCGCCTTGTTCAGCGTATAGAAATGGAAGCTGTCGAAACCTTCGTCGATCAGGGTGCGGCACTGCTCCGACGCAACCGATGCCGCGACCATGGCCGCCGTCTCGGGGTCATCCTCCAGCCCTTCGAACTGGCCGGCCAGCCAATCGGGGATGCCGGCGCCGCAGCGGGCGCTGAAGTTTACGATGCTCGCGAAATTCACGACCGGCATGATGCCGGGCACAATCGGTATCGTGATGCCGGCCGCCGCCGCGCGGTCCCGGAAGCGCAGGATCGTGTCGGTGTCGAAACAATACTGGGTGATCGCCGTGCCGGCGCCCGCGTCCTGCTTGGCCTTGAGGTTGTCAAGGTCGGCCCGGGGCGACGGCGAGTCGGGATGGGCTTCGGGATAGGCCGCGACCGCGATATCGAAATCGGCGACGCGGCTCAGTCCGGCCACCAGTTCCGAGGCCCGTTGATAGCCGCCTTCGTGTGGCTGCCACTTGCCGCCGCCGGGCATGTCGCCGCGCAGCGCAACGATGCGGCGGATGCCCATGTCGCGCCAGGTCCGCGCCAACGCGTCGACTTCGCCGCGGGTCGCGCCGACGCAGGTCAGATGGGCCGCCAGCGGCATGTCTTGTGCGATCAGACGCTCGACCAGACGCAACGTGCGCTCCTGGCCGGAGCCGTCGGCGCCGTAGGTCACCGACCAGAAGGCCGGACGCAACGCCGCCAGTTGCTCCAGCACCGAATCCAGCGCGGCGTCGCCCCGCGGGGTCTTGGGCGGGAAAATCTCAAAACTTATGGTGGGTGATGCGGCCATTGTTCAGGCCCTCTCTTCTTTGTCGTTCTTGTTCAGTGCCGCGGGGTCGTTCGCCGCGCGGGTCGCCGACCACAGGCAGACGGTCAGCGGTTCGCCTTCCAGCGTCACGGTCTTGTCGGGGGACAGCCCCGCGAGTTCGAACCAGCGGTTCACCTCGCTGTCGGTGAAGCCAAGGCGGCGGTGGGCATGCTCCTGGCGCAACATTTCTTCGCTATGCGGTGCGAAGTCGACGACGACCAGCCGGCCGCCCGGACGCAGTGCGCGTCCGGCTTCGGCAATCGCCTCGGCGGGGTCTTCGGCAAAATGCAGGACCTGATGGATAACGATGCCGTCGAAAGACTCATCACTGAAGGGCAGCTGATACATGTTACCCCGGCGAACCTGGCAGTTGCGCAGGTCCGCCTTCTGCAGATTGGCGCGGGCCAGTGCCAGCATTTCGCGCGACATGTCGATCCCGATACCGCGTTCCACCCGCGGGCCAAAGAGCTCGAGGACCCTACCCGTACCGGTTCCGATATCGAGGAAATCCTTCATGCCGGCCATCGGAAACAAGTCCCGAAGCGCGGTCTCGACCGCATCCTCGGCTATATGCAGGGAACGGATCTTGTCCCACCCTTCCGCGTTGCGCCGGAAATATTCGGCCGCGCGGTCGGAGTTCGCCCTCTTCACCGCCTCCAGTCGCTGCAGATCCAGGGCCAGGGTCGCTTCGTCCTCCGGGATAAGGTCGATCAGCACCCGCGCCAATTCCGCACAGCGTCCCTTTTCCGACAGCCGGTAAAATGCCCAGGTGCCCTCGCGAAACCGATCGAGCAGGCCCGCCTCGCAAAGAAGTTTCAGGTGGCGCGAAACGCGGGGCTGGCTCTGGCCGAGAATCTGGACCAGCTCGCTGACCGTCAGTTCCGCATGCGCACACAGCGCCAGCAACCGCAATCTGCTGGGCTCGGCGGCGGCGCGTAGCCCGCTTAGCAATATGTCCATATCCCTTCTCCCGACGCTCTTCTGGAAACATCGCATAAATATATAAAGATATCTTTATGTCATGTAAAGCGCGTTGAGGAATATATTAACGAATTCGCGCTCAAATGCTGCAATGAGGGACATGAGTGGTGGGAATGCAGTTACCGTGACTGCGATATGGTTTTTTCCCACGCGTTATGATAGCTGTTTGCCTGAGGTTCAATTGAGAGGGAACCTGCATCGAAGATCAGAGCTGTCTGGATACTGATCGATTCCACAAGCCGTTTGTCTGGTTATTCACTTTGGTGCCGCGCTTGAGGCGGCAATCCTGAGTGAATATTTTCGGTTATGGAGTCGGGCGAATGCGGGTATTGAAGGATCGTGAAGCGGATTGGTTCGATCGGACGGTCGGGTATTGTGGTGGCGGCGATCGCCGCCATGCTGCTTGGTGGCTGTACGACGCGGCCAACCGATCCGGACGATCTGGCCTACTACCTGGAAACCGGCGACCCGCTTGAGCCGATGAACCGGGCCATTTTCCAGTTCAACGAGGTGGCGGACAAGGTCGTACTGCGGCCGGCCGCGGTTGGCTACCGCACCGTGGTGCCCAAGGGCGTGCGCATCGGGATCCGCAATTTCCTTAACCACCTGAGAAGCCCGATAACAGTCATGAATGCCTTGCTGCAGGGCGAAGGCGAGCGGGCGCGCGATACTTTCGGGCGGTTCCTGACCAATACGATACTCGGGCTGGGCGGCCTGATCGATGTGGCGTCGGATGCCGGCATCCCCCAGCATTACGAGGATTTCGGGCAGACGCTGGCGGTGTGGGGCGTCGAGCCGGGGCCCTATCTGATGCTGCCGCTGCTGGGCCCCGCCAATTTCCGGGACGGGTTCGGCTACGCCGTCGACGGCGTCATCGACCCGTCGGGCCGCTATATCAGCAATGAATACGGGCTGGAGGGCGTGGGTGTACGCTATACGCTGAACGCCGTCGACTGGCGCGCGGCCAATTTGAAGGTGATCGACGATCTGCGCGCTTCCTCACTGGACTTCTACGCCACGGTGCGCAGCGCTTACCGCCAGCGGCGCGCCCACGCGGTTCGCAACGGGCGCGAAGCGGAGGGCGATTCCGTCGGGATGCCGGGCATGATAGATTTCGACGATATGGATATGGATATGGAATTGCCGCTCGAGGCGGCGCCCGCGGGTGAACAATCGAATGAGCAATGAATTTATGTCCGGCCTTTCGCGCCGCCGGGCGATCGCCATCCTCGGCGCGACGGCGCTGGCGGCCGGATTCGCCCGCCGCCCGGCATTGGCTGGCGGCACGGTCGCGAAATTTATCGAGGAACTGGGCGACAGGGCAATCCTGCAGCTCGCCGACACAGGAATTTCGAACGGCGAGCGGGAGAGCCGGTTTCGCGCCCTCCTGAGGGACAGCTTCGACGTCACCCGCATCAGCCGCTTCGTCCTGGGACGCTTTGTCCGCAAGATCACGAAGGAACAGATGGCCGAGTTCACGCTGCTTTACGAGGACATCGCGGTGCTGACCTACGCCCATCTGTTCGCCTCCTATGCGGGCCAGGGCTTCAAGGTCAAGCGCGAGGTCGGCGACCCGGGCGACCGCTACAAGATGGTGATGACGGAAATCCAGCCCGGCAACGGCAGGCCGCCGGTCCTGCTGGACTGGCAGGTCAAGGTCAACGGCGACTCCTACGCGGTGGTCGATATCCGGGTCGAGGGGGCCAGCATGGCGATCACCCAGCGCGAGGAGTTCACCTCGGTGCTGGAGAGGAACGGCGGCGACATCGCCGACCTGCTGGCCCAGCTTCGCACCAAGGTCGCGAAACTGCGCGCCGAACGTAGTAATTCCTGATTTTCCGGCTAACGCCGAAGCGGCGCCAAGCGACCTCGTCCTTCGAGACGCGCCTATGGGGCTCCTCAGGATGGAAGGTTTTGCGCGAAGCGCAAGGTCGTCATTGCGAGCCTCTGGCGAAGCAATCCAGACTCGCCGCCAGCCTTGATTGCCGCGGCGCTTCGCGCCTCGCAATGACGGAATTTTATTTCGTGCAAAGGTCTCCAGTG
>DAOVHN010000034.1 GCA_030671915.1 Pseudomonadota bacterium | reverse complement strand
GCATAGCTGAGCAGCCAGCCTATGCATCTATGTAATAAACGTTTGGAATGGATCAAAAATTCCCTTCCGCGACCTTCCGTAGCAGAAAATCGCGAAATACGCTAACTCTTTTTGATTGACGCAACTCTTCCGGGTAAACGAAGTAGGCCTCGATCGAGGGCCCCGCTAGTTCCGGCAAAATGCGAATCAGATTCGAGGTCTCGGGGACCATATAATCCGGGAGGGCGGCAATGCCGAGGCCGCTGCGGACAGCCCTGTAAATGCCATACAAATTATTGAGCCGCAGAACGGGCTTGCGCTGGTGCTCCGGGTCCGCGCCGGCTTTGATCAGCCAGTTTATCGAGGCCACTGGCGGCGCTGCGTCCTGGCCATAGAGAATGATTGGATGCTGGTCCAGGTCTTCCGCCGCGTTTGGCGTGCCGTGCTCGCTGAGATATTCGGGCGCGGCATAGACATGGCTTTGCACGGTCAGCAACAGGCGCTGGACGAGGTCGGGCTGCTTCGGTTTGGCCATTCGGATTGCAACGTCTGCCTCACGCATGCTCAGATCCAGCGAACCGTCGGACAGGATCAGGCTGACATCCACCTCGGGGAACAGTTCGACGAACTCCTTGAGCCGCGGCGTCAGCCAGGTCGTGCCGAAGGCGACGGTGGTCGTGATCTTCAACGGCCCCGACGGTCGCTCGCGGCTTTCGGATATCAGGGCCTCGGTCATCGATAGCTTGTGGAAGACGTCTTTGACCGTGCGATACAAAACCTCGCCCTGTTCGGTCAGGATCAGCCCGCGCGCATGGCGATGGAACAGGGGGATACGCAGGCTTTCCTCGAGCGCACTGACCTGTCGGCTGACCGCCGATTGGCTCAGATGCAGGGTGTCGCCCGCATGGGTGAAACTCCCCGCCTCGGCGACCGCATGGAATATTCTCAGCTTGTCCCAGTCCATAGGAAATTACCTTGCCTGTCCAAGGCGGTCAGGAAAAGACATTTTCCGCCGTGAAAAGCCCTGCCAGCGACCTTTTGCCAGTTTTTAGCCGTTTCTTGGGGTAAGCCGCCTTGAATTTCTTCAATTCCCGTTTGATAGCGCGGAACCGGCACGCTCGTCGAGCCTCCCGCGAATTTCCGCCGCAAGCGCCGTTCTTTCGTCGAGGGGATCATATTGCCAGTTTTCCAGCCAGCCTTTGAAGGGACGGGTAATGCCTGTTTCCACCAAGCTCTCGTGGAAACGGTCGAACTTCGTTCCACTGCCGCCCGGCAGGCGGAACACATGGACCGGTTTGCCCGTATAGCAGGCCTCCGACACCATATTGACCGAATCGCCGGTCACGATGATCGAGTCGGCCAGCCCCAGGAAGGCGAAATAGGGGTTGTCGCCCGTGCCGTCCCAGATTTCCGCCGGCAGCCCCTTCAGCCGTTCACGCAACAGGGCCTCGTTTTCGGGGCCGGTCCGGCGCGATGCGGTAATCAGCAGGCCACAGCCGGACTCCTCGCAGATCCTCGCCAGGCCATCGGCCAGGCGCTCCGCCGTGGCGCGGTCGAAGCGATAGACGCGATTGGCGCCGCCGATCAGCACCGCCACCAGGGGCCGCGGCAGGTGCGCGTATCGTGCCTCGAATTTCCGGGCATCGGCCGCAAGCTTTTCGCGGGTTACATGATGTAAGGCGCCGAGCGTTGTCCTGACGTTCGGGCCCGTTAGCCGGTCATGAGCGGAGGCTGTTACGAGGTCGAACCTGGCCGGGTTGACCCGCGGATGCTGTATATGCACGCAAAAAGTTGCGCCGCCGCTCAGCTTCTTGACCGCCAGCGCCGGCCCCACCGAACGTTCGCCCGCGCTGACCAGAAGACGCGGCCATGGCGGGACCAACGGGTCGCCGCCGGCACCGACGCCCAGCACCCCCGGCAACCATAATCGCGGCGGCAGCCAGCGCCAGGGCGGGCGCGAATCGATATGCTTGTCGATAACCGGCAGCCCCACGGCCGCCGCCAGTCCCAGCGCGCCGTTGCGCGTGCCGGCCTTGCCATCGGTCAGAACCCAGGTTACGTCATCGGTCAACTTGCTGCTCCTTGGCAGAAGAATGATGAATCAATCGACTCATGGCCCTTGCAAGCCGGCCGTGTAATTGTAATATTGTTGCGCGTATTCTTCATCTGGAGCACCAATTCATGCGCCGTGTCAAGCTCGACAAGATCGACCGGAAAATCCTTCGCGACCTTCAGGACAAGGGCAGAATGCCGAATGTCGAACTGGCCCGCCGCGCCGGTATTTCGGCCCCGCCCTGCCTGCGCCGTCTCAGGGCGCTGGAGGATGCCGGCTATATCAGGGGCTACCATGCCGACGTGGCGCCCGACGCGCTGGGGTTCGGTGTAACGATATTCGCCCATGTCGGGCTAACCAGCCAGGCCGAGGCGGATCTGGTGGCCTTCGAACAATTGGTCGCCGACTGGCCGCTGGTGCGCGAATGCCACATGCTGGCCGGCGAGACCGACTTCCTGCTCAAGATCGTCGCCGAGGATTGGGACAACTATCAGCGGTTCCTGACCGAGGAACTTACCGCCGCGCCCAATGTTAGCCATGTGAAGTCCATGCTGGCGATCCGCGCTTCGAAGTACAAGTTCGGCGTGCCGGTGGACGTCGATGCGGTGGGATAGCGAGCCTTGGTATAAGTGCCAGCCTTATTTGAACTCGACCTTGACGATTTCGTAGTCCTTCACGCCGCCCGGTGTCGTGACCTCCACTGAATCTCCGACCGACTTGCCGATGATCGCGCGCGCCATCGGCGCCGTCACCGAAATCAGACCGGACGCGATATCCGCCTCCTGCTCGCCGACGATCTGGTAGGTCGATTCCTCGTCCGTCTCCTCGTCGGCCACGGTCACGGTGGCGCCGAACTTGACCATGTCGCCGTCAAGCTTGCCGACATCGATAATCTGGGCGCGGCTGATCACGTCTTCCAGCTCGCCGATCCGGCCCTCGGTAAAGCTCTGGCGTTCGCGCGCGGCGTGGTATTCCGCGTTTTCCGACAGGTCGCCATGTTCGCGGGCAACCGCGATCGCCTGGATGATCGCCGGGCGCTCCACGGTTTTCAAATTCTTCAACTCTTCCTGCAGGCGGAGATACCCGCCCTCGGTCATCGGGGCCTTTTCCATAGTCGTCTATTCCTTCTCGCCGGCGCCCGGCGCGCCGCAAAAACTCTCTCCACCGGCGGCCAATGTCACGGCCGGCGGTTGATTGCTGTTCACCTCACCAGGGAAAATCTTTATTCCACGCCCTTAAAATACGACTGTAACGACGCTACTTCAAGTGACCCGTTCTTCATAGCCCGAATCGCCCGGACCGTGGCGCGGGCGCCGGCGATGGTCGTATAGTACGGAATGCCCGATGTCAGCGCGGTCCGGCGCAGGCTGAAACTGTCCTCGATCGACTTGGCGCCCTCGGTCGTGTTCACCACCATTTGCACTTCGCCGTCGATTATCGCGTCGACGATATGAGGCGATCCTTCCAGCACCTTGTTGACGCGGTCCACAGCCAGGCCCTGTTCCGACAGGAAAGCAGCCGTGCCGCGCGTGGCGATCAGCCGGAAACCCATGTCCAGCAGATCCTGCGCCGGTCCCAGAACCGCCTGCTTGTCATGGTCGCGCACCGATACAAAGACGGTCCCGGCGACTGGCAGATCGACCCCGGCGCCCAGCTGCGCCTTGGCGAAGGCGCGGCCGAAATCCCGGTCCAGCCCCATGACCTCGCCGGTCGATTTCATTTCCGGGCCCAGCACGACATCGACACCGGGGAAGCGCGCGAAGGGGAACACCGCCTCCTTGACCGCGACCTGGTCCAGCTTCGGCGGGCCGGGCTGGTCGATGCCGAAATCGGCCAGCTTCTCGCCGGCCATGACGCGCGCAGCGATCTTGGCGATGGGCAGGCCGGTGACCTTGGCGACGAAGGGCACCGTGCGGCTGGCGCGCGGATTGACCTCCAGCACGTAGATATCGCCATCCTTGACCGCATATTGCACGTTCATCAGCCCGACGACGCCCAGCGCGTGGGCCATCGCCTCCGTCTGGCGGCGAATCTCCGCGATCACGTCGTCGGCCAGCGAATAGG
The DNA here is from genome assembly GCA_030671915.1 of Pseudomonadota bacterium. Classification (GTDB taxonomy): domain Bacteria; phylum Pseudomonadota; class Alphaproteobacteria; order UBA8366; family JADFVY01; genus JADFVY01. The sequence goes on along the minus strand of DAOVHN010000034.1, from coordinate 6,347 downwards.
GCGGCAGCGAACAGGCGCTGTCGCCCGAATGAATGCCGGCTTCCTCGATATGCTCCATGATGCCGGCGACATAAACCTGGGCCCCGTCGCACAGCGCATCCACGTCCACCTCGATGGCGTCGCGCAGATAGCTGTCGATCAATACCGGGTTCTTGCCCGATACCTTGACCGCCGTGGTCATATAGCGGCGCAGCCCTTCCAGGTCGTGCACAATCTCCATGGCCCGGCCACCCAGCACATAGGAAGGCCGGATCACCACCGGATAGCCGACCCTGTCGGCGATCTTCTCGGCCTGTTCGGTGGAGGTCGCGGTACCGTTGGCTGGCTGGCGCAAACCCAGCTCTTGCAGCAGCTTCTGGAAGCGTTCGCGGTCTTCCGCCAGATCGATCGCGTCCGGCGAGGTGCCCAGGATCGGGATGCCGGCCCGCTCCAGCGCCTCGGCCAGCTTCAGTGGCGTTTGGCCGCCAAGCTGCACGATCACGCCTTTCAGCCGGCCCTTCTTCTGTTCCACCGTAATCAGCTCGATCACGTCCTCGGCGGTCAACGGCTCGAAATACAGGCGGTCGGAGGTATCGTAGTCGGTCGATACCGTCTCGGGATTGCAGTTGACCATGATGGTCTCGACGCCCGCATCCTTCAGCCCGTAGCAGGCATGGACGCAGCAATAGTCGAACTCGATGCCCTGGCCGATGCGGTTCGGCCCGCCGCCCAGGATGACGACCTTGTCGCGCTCCGAAACATCCGCCTCGCATTCGCCGGGGGCGACCCCGTCGCCCTCGTAGCAGGAATACATGTAGGGCGTCGGCGAGGGGAACTCGCCGGCGCAGGTGTCGATGCGCTTGTAGACCGGCCGCACGCCCACATCGCGGCGGCGTTTAGCGGCCTCGTCTTCCGTCAGCCCCGCCAGTTCCGCCAGCCGCGAATCCGAGAACCCCATCTTCTTCAGCGCCAGGAAACCGGCCATATCGTCCGGCAGGCCGTTTGCGCGAACCGTCTCCTCGACCTCGACGATTTCGCGAACGCGCTCCAGGTACCAGGGATCGATCTTGCAGGCGTCGAAAATTTCCCCGGTGGTCAGGCCGTGGCGGTAGGCCTGGGCGACGATCAGCAGCCGGTCTGGCACGGGCTGCGACAGGGCGGCGCGCACCGCATCCTTCTCTTCCGCCGCGCCGGGGATATCGACCTCGTTGAGCCCGTCCAGCCCGGTCTCCATCGAGCGCAGCGCCTTCTGCAGGCTTTCCGCGAAGGTGCGGCCGATCGACATGGCCTCGCCGACCGATTTCATCGCCGTGGTCAAATACGGCTCGGCGCCCTTGAACTTCTCGAAGGTAAAGCGCGGCATCTTGGTGACCACGTAATCGATGGTCGGCTCGAAGCTGGCCGGCGTCACCCGGGTGATGTCGTTGTCCAGCTCGTCCAGCGTATAGCCGACGGCCAGTTTGGCGGCGATCTTGGCGATCGGGAAACCCGTGGCCTTCGAGGCCAGCGCCGACGAGCGCGACACCCGCGGGTTCATCTCGATGACGACCAGCCGCCCGTCCGCCGGGTTGACCGCGAACTGCACGTTCGACCCGCCGGTATCCACACCGATCTCGCGCAGCACCGCGATCGAGGCGTCGCGCATGATCTGGTATTCCTTGTCGGTCAGGGTCAGCGCCGGCGCCACCGTCACCGAGTCGCCGGTATGGATACCCATCGGGTCGATATTCTCGATCGAGCAGATGATGATGCAGTTGTCCGCATGGTCGCGGACCACCTCCATCTCGTACTCTTTCCAGCCCAGCACCGATTCCTCGACCAGCACCTCGTCGACCGGCGAGGCGCGCAGGCCGTTGGCCACCATCTCCTCGAATTCGATCTTGTTGTAGGCGATGCCGCCGCCGGTGCCGGCCAGCGTGAAGGACGGCCGGATGATCGTCGGCAGGCCCACGAAGTCCAGCGCCGCGCGCGCCTGTTCCATATCGTGCACGACCTGGCTGCGCGGCGATTCCAGGCCGATCTTGTCCATCGCTTCGCGGAACAGCCGGCGGTCCTCGGCCTTGGCGATGACGTCGGGTTTCGCGCCGATCACCTCGACGCCGAGCCGCTCCAGCGCGCCGTTTTCATGCAGCGCCATGGCCGCGTTCAGCGCGGTCTGCCCGCCCATGGTGGGCAGCAGCACATCCGGCCGCTCCGCCTCGATGACGCGGACCAGGAAGTCCGGCGTAATCGGCTCGACATAGATCGCGTCGGCGGTATCCGGGTCGGTCATGATGGTCGCCGGATTGGAATTCACCAGCACCACCCGGTAGCCTTCCTCGCGCAGCGCCTTGCAGGCCTGGGTCCCGGAATAATCGAACTCGCAAGCCTGCCCGATAACAATCGGCCCCGCGCCGACGATCATGACGGATTTTATGTCTGTGCGTTTAGGCATTTTTTTCCATCATCGCCACAAACCGCTCGAACAGATAGTGCGAGTCTTTCGGCCCCGGCGATGCTTCGGGGTGGTATTGGACGCTGAACACCGGCTTTCCCTCGACGCGGATGCCCTCGAGCGAGCGGTCGAACAGCGAGACATGGGTCATCTCGACGCCGTCGGGCAGCGAGTCCTCGACGACGACGAAGCCATGGTTCTGGCTGGTGATCTCCACCTTGCCGGTGGCCAGGTCCTTGACCGGGTGGTTGGCGCCGCGGTGGCCGTGGTGCATTTTTGTCGTCTGCGCGCCCAGCGCCAGGGCCAGCATCTGGTGGCCCAGGCAGATGCCGAAAATGGGCTTGCCGGTCGCCAGCAGGGCCTTGATCGTCGGCACCGCATAAACGCCGGTCGCCGCCGGGTCGCCCGGGCCGTTGGCCAGGAAGATGCCGTCGGGCTCGTGGCGCAGCACCTCTTCCGCGCTGGCGTTCGCAGGCACCACCGTCACCCGGCAGCCCAGCGCCGTCAGGCAGCGCAGGATATTGTGCTTGGCGCCGAAATCCATCGCGACCACGTGGAAGCGCGGGTTTTCCAGCTTGCCGTAGCCTTGGCCGAGCGCCCAGGTGGAGCCATCCCATTGATAGGTCTGGGTACAGCTTACGTCCCTGGCCAGGTCCATGCCTTCGAGGCCGGGCCAATCGGCGGCCATTTTTTGTAATGCGGCGATATCCAGCTTGCCGTCCGGCGCATGGGCCAGCGCGCCCGAAGGCGCGCCCAGCTCGCGAATGCGGCGGGTGACCCGGCGGGTATCGACGCCGGCGATGCCGATCAGGTTCTGCGATTTCAGCCAGGCATCGAAGGGCTGGGCGGCGCGCCAGTTCGACGGGCCGGTAACCTCGGCGCGCAGCACGCAGCCGCGCGCGGCCGGGGTGACGGTCTCGACGTCTTCCGGATTGGCGCCGACATTGCCGATATGGGGGAAGGTGAAATTGATAATCTGGCCGGCATAGGAGGGATCGGTCATGATCTCCTGGTAGCCGGTGATCGAGGTATTGAAGCAGACCTCGCCGACCGTCTCCCCCGCGGCACCCAGGCCCTGGCCCCAGAAAACCGTCCCGTCAGCCAGAACCAATACCGCCGTCATGCCCGGGGGCACGGCGGTGTTGGATGGCTTCATTTCAGACATGCTGTCGAGTCCCCCTCCGGGGGCGGCCAGTAGTGGCTTGCGCCGTCGCGGCTGCGGTTAAATTGCGCCGTTTTTTAAGCAAAAGAGGCCTTCGCGTCAAGCTGCCTGTCCGATTCTCTTTTTTGTTTAAATTCAATAAGTTACAAATTGCCTGCCCGATTGCCTTGCTGCCCGTGATGGAGTAGGGTAGCCGCTTTCCGCTGGACGGGGGGCGAAAAAGGGTAGCAACGGCGCGGAAATTCCGCGCCGGATACGCGCCGCGCGGCGGGTCCGCGCATCGCCTTAACCGCCGGCACAGGCAGAACAGGCTAAAAGAATGTTGCGCGAAAGTTTGAAGGACGAACTCAAGAAATCGATGCTCGCCAAGGAACAGCGCGCCACGGCGACGCTGCGGCTGATCCTGGCGGCGCTGAAGGATCGCGATATCGCGGGCCGCTCCAAAGGCCAGACCGACGGAATCGGCGAGGATGAAATCCTTTCCATGCTGCAGACCATGATCAAGCAGCGCCGCGAAAGCATCGAGATGTACAATAAGGGCGGCCGTGAAGAATTGGCCAAACAGGAGGAGGAAGAAATCGGCATCATCGAACGTTTCCTCCCCGCGCAGATGGACGACGCGGCGATCGAGGCGGCGATCGACAAGGCGATCGAGTCGATCGGCGCCTCCGGCCTCAAGGAAATGGGGAAGGTGATGGCCGCGCTGCGCGATAATTATGCCGGCCAGATGGATTTCGCCAAGGCTGGCGCGATCGCCAAGAAGCTGCTGTCGGGTTGAGAAGGCGGAGTTTATAACAGGGCGGGCCGGCCCCCTGCATATTGGAGCGACGACCAATGGCATTTCCGCCGCGATTTCTGGACGACATCCGCGACCGTGTCGGTCTGGCGGATGCGGTTGGCCGGCGGGTCAAGCTGGTGCGCAAGGGGCGCGAACATTCGGGCCTCTGCCCGTTCCATAACGAAAAGACGCCATCCTTCACGGTCAACGAGGAAAAAGGCTTCTATCACTGCTTCGGCTGCGGCGCCCATCGCGATATCTTTTCTTTCGTCCAGAACACCGAAAACCTGACCTTCCCCGAGGCCGTCGAACAGCTTGCCGGCGTGGCGGGCCTCGCCATGCCCGAGGAAACGCCCGAGGAACGCGAGCGCGAGAAAAAACGCGTCGGCCTGGCCGAGGCGACGGAGGCCGCCGCGAGATGGTTTTCCGTGCAGCTGCGGGCCGAATCGGGCAAGGCGGCGCTCGACTACCTCACCGGCCGTGGCCTCGACGATGCGGCGATTGGCCGCTTCCGGCTGGGCTTCGCGCCGGGCAAGGGCGACGGGCTGAAGCAGGCCCTGACCGGCCAGGGATTCTCCGAGGACGTGCTGGTCGAGGCCGGGCTGCTGGGCCGACCCGACGACGGCCGCCCCACCTATGACCGCTTCCGCGGCCGGGTGATCTTCCCGATCGCCGACCGCAAGGGCCGCGTGGTGGCCTTCGGCGGGCGCATTTTGGAAGGCGATGGCGCGAAATATCTGAACTCGCCGGAAACCCCGCTCTTCCACAAGGGGCGCATGCTCTACAACATGAACCTTGCCGCGCCCGCGGTGCATGACGGCGCCGAGCTGGTCGTCGCCGAGGGCTATATGGACGTGATCGCGCTGGACCGGGCCGGGTTCCACGGGGCGGTAGCCCCGTTGGGGACTGCGCTGACCGAGGACCAGATCGCGGCCTTGTGGAAGCTGGCAGACGAACCCATTCTCTGTTTCGACGGCGACGAGGCCGGCGGGCGCGCCGCCGTCCGCGCCGCCGACCGGGCCCTGCCGCTGCTGCGACCTGGCAAGTCGCTGGGCTTCGCCATGCTGCCGCCCGGCCAGGATCCGGACGATCTGATCGCCGGCGGCGGCCCGGCCGCCATGCGCCAGATCCTTGACGGCGCCAGGCCGCTTTCCGATCTGTTGTGGAATCTGGAACTGGGTCTGCGGCCAGTGGACACGCCGGAACGCAAGGCCGACCTGCAACGCCGGCTGGACGCCCGGGCGCGCCAGATCGAGGATGCGACGGTGCAGGGCCATTACCGTTCGGCCTTTCGCGAGCGGCTCTGGACCCACTTCCAGGCGGTGCGCCGGCAGGCAGCCAAGCCTCGCGGCCGCGTCTCTCCGGCGTTCCAGGTCGGCGGTCGCGCGCTGGTCAACAAGGCCACGCTACGCCGTCGCGGTCAGCAGGTTGTGCTGGCGACCCTGCTTGGCCACCCTGAACTGGCGGACGAATTCAGCGACTCTTTGTCCCATGCGGAGCTTGAACCCGATCTTGACAAAATACTGCAGGCGCTACAAAAACAGCTGGCTGCCGATCCGGACCTTGACTCGGAGACATTGAAACGCCACCTGTCACGGGAAGGCCTCGCCAGCCTGATCGGGGCGCTATGCGCCGACGACGTTCTGGTCCATGCCACGTTCGCCCGCCGGGGAGCCTCGGTGGAAGCGGCACGTGTTGGGTTGCGAGAGGTGTTGGCGTTGATTTTTCAGGGGCGGCGTCGGGAAGAATTAGTGGCTACCGCACGTTATACCGCTGAAAATTCGGACGATGAGAGCGAAAAGAGATTTCTGGCGTTTCGAAAAGATGTTGAATTGGGCGAAAGCCAGATACTCGAGGCCGGCGATGGAATGGATGGCGCCGGGAATGGAAACGACGGCGGCTGATTTACGCAGCAACGCGTCCGCGGGCTTGATGCTCGGGACGCCATTTTACTAGCGGGGACGAACTGCATGGTGGAAAAGGCTTCGGCCATC